>JAASSM010000102.1 GCA_021767885.1 bacterium
ACCCCTCCGCCGCCGGCGCCTAGCGCACCAGCGAGACCTTGCTCGTCACGGTGCCCGCGTCCGTCTCCAGCTGGACGAGGTAGAGGCCGGAGGCCAGGGCCCGGCCCGCCTGGTCGGTGCCGTGCCAGGGCCGGCGATGATCACCGGCCGGCAGCGGCGCATCCACGAGCTCGTGCACCAGGCGCCCGTCCGGGGCCAGGATCCGCAGCCGGACGTGGCCCGCGGCGGGCAGGGAGAACGCCAGCTCGGTGCGCGGGTTGAAGGGGTTGGGCGCGGCACGCACGCTGGCCACGGCGGTGGGGACCGGCGATCCGGTGACGCCCTGCGACACCTGGTACTGGTAGAGCCCGTTGCTCGTCGGACTGACGTTGGCCACCGCGAGGATCACCTCGTCATAGCCCTCCGCCGCCGCGAAGTCCAGCGAGCCGGCGCCGGCCGCGTCCAGGGGGACCGGTTGCACCAGCGTGGGCAGGACCGGGTCGCGGGCGATCAGGCTCAGGCGCCACTGCGCCCCGTCGGAGCCGTCGAAGCTGATGGTGGGGGCGGCGTCGAGATCTCGCAGGCGGACGTAGTCGGTCCCGTACGGCTGCGCGCTGCCCACGTCCTCCACCGGGTAGGTGGTCCAGGTGCGCCAGGCGGCGAAGGGCGGCAGGTCCTCGCCGAGATATCCGTACCGACCATCGGGTACCGAGATGTCGTCGAGATAGTTCGCCACCGACCAGTCGTCGAACACGTCCGCGGTGGTGGCCTCGATCTCGGCGGCGTCGAGCACCGCCTGGTAGCCCGCCAGGCCGTTGGCGGGCTCGTGGGCCAGGTTCCAGACGAAGTCCTGGCCGCCGAACCGCTCGTAGCCGTAGAGGGTCCACAGGTAGGTCTGGATGTAGTCGGCCCACTGGCTGCCCCAGTTGACCAGGCTGTTGTCGGGGTTGCCGTTGAACTGGGCGATGGTGTCCGGCCGTCCGAACAGCCACATGGCCAGCTCGCAGAGCCCTTCCTCCACCCAGAGGTTCTCGTTGGCATCGCTGGCATGCATGATCAGGTGCGTGAACTCGTGGGCCGCGACGGCGAGCATGTAGTCGCTGGCGGGCGGACCACCCGAGGAATCGGTGGCCAGGTAGACCACGTCGCACTCGTTGCTGGCGAAGGGCTGGGAGCCGTCGGGGAACTGGTCGTAGACCCAGAAGTAGCCGTCGGCGGCGATGTCGAAGCGGTAGTAGAAGAGGAAGATGCGGTCCAGGCCGTCCAGCGGGTTGGGCGGCTCGCCGAAGTGGCCGGTGTTCAGGTCCCAGATGCCCTGGTCGGCGAAGGGACCCACGCTCATGGCATCGAAGTGGGCCACGATGCGGTCGACGTCCGCCTGGTCCATGCCGACGTTCCACTCCTCGTCGTCCACCACCACGTAGCAGTGCTCGCCCATCCCGCGGACGGTGGCGGGCTTGAGATCGGCCACGGGGAAGCCGCCCAGGTCCCAGACGTACCAGAGCCAGCTGTCGCCCACCTGCGGGTCCGCGGGCGGGGTGAGGGCCGGGGCGGCGGACCGCTCCCAGCGGCCCTCCGCCATCAGGCGCTGGCGGATCACGTCCGGGCTCTCGTCCGGGCGGGGGAGCCGGGGCACCGGGCAGTCGATGGCGTCCGCGGTCACGGGGGCCAGCAGCAGCCAGGCCAGGAGGGCGGCGGCCACCGACGGCGTCACGCGAGCGAAGGGCTGGCGACAGGGCATGGCGGATCCTTTCCGTGGGGGCGCGAGGGGGGCGACGCCGAGCAGCCTACCACGACTCGGGCCGATGTGGTGGGGTTTCCGCGTGGCGGCGCGGCGCCGGCCTGCGGCGCATCCGGGCGAGCGCCCGGAGGCGGACTGTAGTATGGTCGGGCGCGATCGTTCGCCCGACCACGAGCCAGGAGACCGCCATGAAGCGTCGCGCTTTCGCCCGTCATCTCGCCCTCGTCACCGTCGTGCTGGCGCTGATCGCCGCCGGCGGCGTCGCGCAGGCGGCCCAGGACCGCCATCAGCCCCGGCCGGCCGGAGAGCGGGTCCCCGTGGACCCGGCCCGCATCGACGTGGGGGATGGCGACACGGTGACCATCGCCTGGGGCGAGGACGACCGCGAGCGCGTCCGCATCCTCGGCATCGACACGCCGGAGGTCGCCCACCCGCAGTACGGCATGCCGTTCGACCAGCCCTTCGGCCCGGAGGCCACCGCCTTCGCCCGGGGCGTGTTCGCCATGGCCGAGACCGTGGAGATCCTCCGGGCCGCCGAGACCGATCCCTACGGCCGCACCCTGGGGTACCTCTTCGTCAACGGTCGGAACTACTCGGTGCTGGTGGTCCAGGCGGGGCTCGCGGTGGAGACGGTGACCCACTACGGCGACAATGGCCTGCCTCGGCCGGCGGAGGCCGTCCTGGCGGCGTCGCGGGAGGTGGCGCCGGTGCCCTTCGAGGAGCCCTACCGCTTCCGCAGGCGCATGCGGGAGATGCAGGACTGGCGGGAGGTCCACGCGTCGGACGAGGAGGGTGCCGGCCGGGATCGCGAGTGACCCACGCGATCGCCAGTCACCCGCCGGATCGGCTGGCCGCTCGCCCGCCTCTCCAGGGTCTCATCCATCCGCTGGCGACGGCCACCGCGCCGGGCCTGGCCCGGTCCCGCCTCCCATGCCGCGGAGCCATGACCCGCGACCCGTCCCCGCCCGCAGGGCCGGGGTGGCCTCCAGCCCCGCGATTCCCTCGATGATCGCGAGGCGATTTTCCTTGCGATTTCCCCAATTATGTTGAATTTTTAACATGTAAGTCTCTTCCCGGGTTACGCGTAATGCGCTGTATTCGCGCCGGATAGAAGAACTAGCGCAAAACTGGGATTTCGATGGTCCATGATCATCTTGACAGCGGATCTCATGATCAGAGGCCTGATCCAGGAGGTATTCGCAGAAAGGGCTTGATCTCGTCCCCTTCCTCGCCGAGAATCTTACCAGTTAAGTCGTTAACGAGGTGAAACGATGAACGCGACCGACCGCGCCCTCGGACAGAACCTGAAGATCCTCTCCCAGCTGATCTGCAACGTCTGTCTGCAGAACACCCTGGAGGAGGCCTGCCCCGACCAGCTCTCGCGGAACAACCTCATGCTCCTGAAGATCCTCTGCGGTCACGAGAGCCTCACCGTCAGCGCCCTCGGCCAGTCCGTGGGCGTCAGCAGCGCGGCAGCCACCAAGAACGTCGACCGTCTCGAGAAGCTCGGCCTCGTCCGGCGCTGGACCCGCGAGGACGACCGCCGCTGCCACGAGGTGGCCATCGAACCGGCGGGCCGCAACGTCGTGCAGCTGCACGACCAGATCCACGCGGGCAAGCAGGCCGACATGTTCCGCGACTTCACCGCGGATCAGAAGCGCGACCTGCTCGCCCATCTCGATCGTCTCCTGCACAGCACCCTCACCGCGCAGCGCAACGCCGAGATCGTCTGCCTGCAGTGCGACGGGTCCTGTCAGGACGTCTGTTTCCTGCGCGATGTCCGGGGGGACTGCATGCGGCAGCCCGACTCCGACTCCGCATCCGGCGCCGCGGCGGACCGAGAACCGTCCGGCAGTGCCGGGACTCGCTAGGAGGTCACCATGGTCAGCCGTCGGAATTTCCTGAAGGTCCTCGGCACCGCGTCCGGGACTGCGGCCATCACGGCCGTGCCCGGCGCCGCGGCGGCCGAGGCCCATCACGGCCCTCCGCTCGACCGCGATCGGGTGGGGATGCTCATCGACACCACCGAGTGCATCGGTTGTCGCCGTTGCGAATGGGCCTGCGCCAGGGAGAACGACCTGCCGTACGGCCCGCTCGACTCCTACGACGACACCAGCGTGTTCGAGCAGCGCCGCCGTCCGACGGACCAGGCCTTCACCGTGGTCAATCGCTTCGAGCCGCTGCCCGGCAGCGAGAAGCCGCTGGACGTCAAGACCCAGTGCATGCACTGCGAGCACCCCGCCTG
This sequence comes from bacterium, assembly GCA_021767885.1. The sequence continues at coordinate 3,966 of JAASSM010000102.1, forward strand.
CGTGTCGGCCTGCATCGTGGGCGCCCTGGAGAAGAACCCCAGAGGGCCGGTGACCTACGACGCCTGGAAGTGCATCGGCTGCCGCTACTGCATGGTGGCCTGCCCGTTCCAGATCCCCGCCTACGAGTACGGCAATGCGTTGACCCCGCAGGTGATGAAGTGCTCCCTCTGCACCGAGCGGACGCTGCAGGCCGGCAAGCTGCCCGCCTGCGTGGAGATCTGCCCCCGCGAGGCCCTCTTCTTCGGCAAGCGGCAGGACCTGGTCAAGGTGGCCTGGGACAAGATCCGCAACGCCCCCGATCGCTACCACCAGCACGTCTACGGTGAACACGAGGTGGGCGGCACCTCGGTGATGCTCCTCGCCGACCGCGAGTTCGCGAAGATGGAGCTGCCGGAGCTGGCGGACCACAGCCCGGCGACCATCACCGAGAGCATCCAGCACGGGATCTTCCGCGGCTTCTCGGGCCCGATCATGCTCTTCGGCCTGATGGCCGTGTTGATGAAGTCGACCAGCGGCAAGGACGAGGAGGACGGCCATGCGTGAGAAGACCTCCAGCGAGTTCATCGAGGTCCTCGAGCAGGACGCCGAGCGCCGCCTCGCCGAACACCACGAGCACGCCGAACCCATGGCCGGGCGGGCCCGGGTGCCGTTCTTCACGCGCGGCGTGATGGTGCTCTGCGCCATCGCCCTGGGCGGGTTGATGGTCCTGGCCGCACGCTTCCTCTTCGGGATCGGCGCGGTGACCAACCTCAACGACCAGTACCCCTGGGGCATCTGGATCGGCATCGACGTGGCCACCGGCGTGGCCCTGGCCGCCGGCGGCTTCACCACGGCCTTCCTGGCCCACGTCCTGAACCTCGACCGGTACCACAGCCTGGTGCGTCCGGCGTTGCTGACCGCCATGCTCGGCTACACCTTCGCCGCCACCGGCGTGGCCATCGACCTCGGCCGCTACTACAACATCTGGCACGTGCTGATGCCGCCCATGTGGCAGGGCAACTCCGCCCTCTTCGAGGTGGGCATGTGCGTGACGCTCTACCTGACGGTGCTGTACATCGAGTTCCTGCCCATCGTCTGCGAGCGGTTCATCGGCCGGGTGAACATCCCGAAGGTGCCGCAGGGCCTGAACGACGTCATCGACCGCACCCTGCGCGTCCTCGACCGCACCCTGGGCAAGGTGATCTGGTTCTTCATCATCATGGGCGTGGTGCTCTCCTGCGCGCACCAGTCGTCCCTCGGTACGCTCATGGCCATCGCACCCAGCAAGCTGCACCCGCTGTGGCACACGCCGGTGCTGCCGCTGCTGTTCCTGCTGTCGGCCTTCGCGGTGGGCCTGTCCATGGCCACGTTCGAGTCGCTGACCGCGTCGCGCTCGCTGAAGCTGACGCCGGAGATGCCGGTGCTACGACGCGTCGCCCGGCTGATCCCCTTCCTGCTGCTGATCTACTTCGCCGCCAAGGTGATCGACATGGTCAACCGCGGCGCCTGGGTGCATCTGCAGCAGCTCTCCCTGCAGTCGGTGATGTTCATGGTCGAGGTGGGGCTGGGTGTGGTCCTGCCCATGTTCCTGCTGCTGAGCCAGCGGCTGCGGAGCGATCGCCGGTGGCTGCACCTGTCGTCGGCGCTGGTGGTCTTCGGCGTGGCGCTCAACCGCATCAACGTCTTCATCATCGGCTACAAGCCTCCCTACGCGGAGGGACCCTACGTGCCGGCCTGGAGCGAGATCCTGCTCACCGCCGGCCTCATCTCCCTGCTCATCCTCCTGTACCGGGCCTTCGTCTGGATCTTCCCGGTGCTGCCGGCCGAGGAGGACGCCAGCCATGCCTGACCGCCGCGCCCTGCACCCCCGCCTGATCATCCTGACGGCCCTGGTCGTGACGTGCCTCGCGACGGCCGCCGCCGGCCAGGTGGTCGACCCGCAGCACCCGGCGGAGCACGCGGGCCATGAACGCACCTCCCTGGACTGCGCCACCTGTCACGATTGCAACCTGCCCACGCACGAGGACCCCTGCCTGAGGCCGTGCCCCCGGTTCCACGACCATTTCGTGGGCGAGCACGACTGGGGCGAGGGGCCCGAGGTGGTGATCATCGACCAGCTGGCCGACATCTACGATCCGGTCACCTTCTCGCATCGTCTGCATGCGGAGATGTCGGCCATGACCGGCGGCTGCACCAATTGCCACCACTACTCCGAGCAGTCGGGGACCATCCCCGCGTGCCGCGAGTGCCACGATCCCGACCGGGCGGAGGCCGACCTGCGGCAGCCGTCGCTCAAGGGCGCCTATCACCGGCAGTGCATGAACTGCCATCTGGACTGGGCCCACGAGAACGCCTGCGGGTTCTGCCACCGGGAGGTGGAGGGGCACCGGGCGGCGGCCGACGACATGGATCCCTCCGACATGATGGGCAAGGATCACCCCAAGCTCGAGGCGCCGCCTTACTACGCCTACGAGACGCCCTACGAGGACGGCCCGGTGGTCACCTTCCACCACGAGGACCACGTCGAGCAGTTCGGCCTGCGTTGCGTGGACTGCCACCAGGGCGATAGCTGCGCCCGCTGCCACGACACCGCGCCGGAGTCCGCCGCCGAGCACGTCAGGATCGACCACGTGACCACCTGTGGCACCTGCCACCAGGAGCGCGACTGCGGGTTCTGCCATGCGGACGAGGTCTCGCCCAGCTTCCAGCATGCGGAGTCGGCCGGGTTCGATCTCGATCCCCACCACACGGACGTGGCCTGCGAGACCTGCCACGGCGAGCCGCAGCAGTTCCGCACCCCGACCGGCTCCTGC
>JAASSM010000103.1 GCA_021767885.1 bacterium
CCATCGACGACGTCCGCGGCTCCGCCGCCTACAAGCGGGCCCTGGCCGGCCGCCTGCTCCGCGCCCACGCCCTGGCGCTGGCGCCCGATCCCGCCGTCCTGCAACCCGAGGAGCGCCCATGAAGCACGGCGATCCCCACCTGCACGTGCGCGGCGAGTCGGTGTTCGTGGACGATCTGGCCACCACCACCGGCACGCTCCACGCCGCGGTGCTCGGCTCGCCGGTGGCCCACGGCGCCATCACGCGCCTCGACCCCGCGCCGGCGCTGCAGGAGCCCGGCGTGGTGGCCGTGCTCACGGCCGACGACATCCCCGGCGAGAACCAGATCGGCGCCATCATCGCCGACGAGCCGCTCCTCGCCCACGGCACCGTCCACCACGTGGGCCAGCCGGTGGCCGTGGTCCTGGCCACCAGCCCGGCGGCCGCGCGGCGGGCGCGGACGGCCATCGCGCTGGACATCGATCCCTGGCCGGCGATCACCGACCCGCGCGAGGCCGCCCGCCGCGGCCACCTCCTGCTGCCCGCGCGCACCTTCGCCTGCGGGGACGTGGACGCCGCGCTCGCCCGCAGCGCCCACGTGGTCCGCGGCCGCGTGCGCACCGGCGCCCAGGAGCACTGGTATCTCGAGACCCAGGGCGCGGTGGCCGAGCCCGGCGAGCACGGCGCGGTGGTGGTCCACTCCTCCACCCAGTCGCCCACCGGCGTGCAGCGGCAGGTGGCGCGGGTCCTGGGCGTGCCCATGCACCAGGTGCAGGTGGACGTGCGGCGCCTGGGCGGGGCCTTCGGCGGCAAGGAGGACCAGGCCACGCCCTGGGCGGTGATCTGCGCCCTGGGCGCGCGCGTGACCGGCCGGCCGGTGCGCCTGATCCTCGATCGCCAGGAGGACCTGGCGATGACCGGCAAGCGCCATCCCTACGACGCCGACTACGCCCTGGGCCTGGACGCGGAGGGGAACTTCCTCGCCTGGCAGGTCACCTACCACCAGAACGCCGGCTCGGCCGCGGACCTCTCCCCGGCCATCCTCGAGCGCACGCTCTTCCACAGCACCGGCAGCTACCACGTCCCCAGCGTGCGCGCCACCGGCCTGAGCTGTCGCACCAACCTGCCGCCGCTGACGGCCTTCCGCGGCTTCGGCGGCCCGCAGGCCATGCTGGTCATGGAGGCGGCCATCGCCCACGCGGCGCGGGAGCTGGGCGTGCCGGCCCACGAGCTGCAGCACCGCAACCTGCTGGCGGAGGGGTCGTCCTTCCCCTACGGGATGACGGCCGAGCGCTGCCAGGCCCGCCGCTGCTGGGAGGCGGCCGACCGCGCGTACGGCATCGCCGCGCGGGTGCGCGCCGCCGCCGAGCACAACCGCACCGCCCGCGGCACCCGCCGTGGCGTGGCGGTGATGCCCGTCTGCTTCGGCATCTCCTTCACCAACACCATGCTCAACCAGGCCGGCGCCCTGGTGCACGTCTACACCGACGGCAGCGTGGGCGTCTCCACCGGCGCGGTGGAGATGGGCCAGGGGGTCAACCGCAAGCTCCAGCGCATCGTGGCGCGCAGCCTGGACATCGAGCCCGAGCGCGTGCGCCTGGAGACCACCAACACCACCCGCGTGGCCAACACCTCGCCCACCGCCGCCAGCACCGGGGCGGACCTCAATGGCCGCGCCGCCCAGCTCGCCTGCGAGCAGATCCGGCGGCGGCTCGAGCCCGTGGCCGCGCGGCTCGAGGCGGAGGGGTCGTCCTCGCCGGGCTGGGAGGAGCTGATCGCCGCCGCCTACCAGGCCCGCGTGGACCTGGCCGCCCACGCCCACTACGCCACCCCGCGCCTGCACTTCGACCGGGCCACCGAGACGGGTCGTCCCTTCGCCTATCACGTGTACGGACCCGCGGTGGTGGAGGTGACCCTGGACGTCCTGCGCGGCACCAGCACGGTGGACGCCGTGCGCCTGGTCCACGACGTGGGCCGCAGCCTGGACCCGCAGATCGACCGCGGCCAGATCGAGGGCGCGCTGGCCCAGGGACTGGGCTGGGTGCTGCTGGAGGACGTGCGCTGGGACCCCAACGGCCGCCTCCTGCACGACACCGCCGGCAAGTGCAAGGTCCCGGACCTGGCCTTCATGCCCGGGCAGGTGGAGATCGCGCTGCTCGAGGAGGCGGAGAACCCCGAGGCGGTGCTCGGATCCAAGGCCGTGGGCGAGCCGCCCTTCATGTACGGCATCGGCGCCTGGCTCGCCCTGCAGCAGGCCATCCTGGCGGCCAACCCCGCCGCCGCCCGCGATCCCGCCGCGGCGCCGCTCACCCCCGAGCGTACCCTCGATCTGCTCGTCGGCGGCTTCGCCACGTCCAGCGCCCCGTCCGGCGACCCCGCATCCCCCCACCCCGCGACCACCACCCCCGAGGAGACCCAGCCATGAGCCTGGCGCACCAGGTCCGACAGCTCGCCGAGCAGCACCGCGACCAGACCGCCGAGAACCTGTCCGAGCTGGTGCGCATCCCGTCGCTCAGCGGCCAGGAGCGCGAGGTGGCCCAGGAGCTGGCCAGCCAGCTCGAGGCCGCCGGCTTCGATGCCGTGTCCATCGATCCGCTGGGCAACGTGATCGGCCGCATCGGCACCGGCCCGCGCATCCTGGCCATCGACGCCCACCTGGACACCGTGGACGTGGGCGAGCCGGAGAACTGGAGCTTCGACCCGTTCGGCGGCGAGATCCGCGACGGCTGGGTCCACGGCCGCGGGTCGGTGGACCAGGAGGGCGGCGCCGCGGCGTTCGTCACCGCCGGCATGATCCTCAAGCAGCTCGGCCTGGGCGACCAGCTCTCCGTGGTGGTCACCGGCACGGTGATGGAGGAGGACTGCGACGGCCTGTGCTGGAAGTACCTCATCGAGGAGCAGGGCCTGCGCCCCGAGCTGGTGATCTGCACCGAGCCCACCAACCTGGGCGTCTACCGCGGCCAGCGCGGCCGCATGGAGATGGGCGTGCGCCTGCGCGGCGTCTCCGCCCACGGCTCCGCCCCCGAGCGCGGCGACAACGCCGCCTACCGGGCGGCCCGGGCCTGCCTGGCCCTGGAGGCCCTCCATCCGCGCCTGCGGGACGACCCCTTCCTCGGCAAGGGCAGCCTGGCGGTGACCGCCATGACCTGTGGCGGCCCCTCCCTCTGCGCCATCCCGGACCAGGCCCGCCTGCACCTGGATCGCCGGCTGACCGCCGGCGAGACGCAGGAGAGCGCGGTGGCCGAGGTGCAGGAGGCCCTGGCCGGCCTGGACGCCACGGTGGAGGTGCTGCACTACGACGGCGTGGCCTACACCGGCCTGGAGTACGGCATGCCCAAGTACTACCCCACCTGGGTGCTGCCCGAGGACCACCCCGCCGTGCAGGAGGGCGCGGCGGTGGCCGCGGCGCTCTTCGGCGAACGCCCGCCCATCGACCGCTGGACCTTCTCCACCAACGGCGTGGCCATCAACGGCCTGCACCGGATCCCGGTGATCGGCTACGGTCCCGGCGACGAGGTCCTCGCCCACGCGCCGGACGAGAAGGTGCCCGTGGAGCACCTGGTGCGCGCCAGCGCCTTCTACGCCCTGTTCGCCCTGCGCATGGCGCAGGCCGGCTGATCCCGATCCGTCGCCCCGCCCCGCGCGGCGACCCGATCCGTCGACCCGATCCGCTGCCCCGAAAGGACCACCGTGACCGCTCATCACCAGCCCGCCATCGCCGAGCTGCTCGACCGCATCGACGGCCGCCCGTCCGCGCTCCATGGCCGCGACCTCCTGCTCACCTGGCAGAAGACCCTGGACGAGCTGCGCACCATCCTGGAGGTGGCGCAGGTCCTGCGCCGCCTGCGCGCCGGCGGCGTGGCCACCCGCTGCTTCGACTCCGGCCTGGCCGTCTCCCTCTTCCGCGACAAGAGCACCCGCACCCGCTTCTCCTACGCCTCGGCCGCCAACCTGCTGGGCCTGGCGGTGCAGGACCTGGACGAGGGCCAGTCCCAGATCAGCCACGGCGAGACCGTGCGCGAGACCGCGGTGATGGTCTCCTTCCTCAGCGAGGTGATCGGCATCCGCGACGACATGTACCTGGGCGCCGGCCACGCCTACATGCAGGAGGTGGGCGCGGCCCTGGACCAGGCCCACGCCGAGGGCGTCCTGCCCCAGCGCCCGCCGGTGATCAACCTGCAGTGCGACCAGGACCACCCCACCCAGTCGCTGGCCGACCTGCAGCACCTGGTGCGACGCTTCGGCTCGCTGGAGGCGCTGCGCGGCAAGAAGCTGGCCATGACCTGGGCCTACTCCCCGAGCTATGGCAAGCCGCTGTCGGTGCCCCAGGGCATCGTGGGCCTGATGACGCGCCTGGGCATGGACGTGGTCCTGGCCCACCCGCCGGGGTACGACCTCGTGCCCGGCACCACCGAGCGCGCCGCGCGCCAGGCGCAGGAGAGCGGCGGCCGCTTCACCGTCACCGACCACATGGCCGACGCGTTCGACCAGGCGGACATCGTCTACCCCAAGAGCTGGGCGCCCTTCGCGGTGATGGAGCGCCGCACCGATCTGCTGCGCGCCGGCGACCACGCCGGCCTCGAGACCCTCGAGCGCGAGTGCCTGGCCACCAACGCCGAGCACGCGGACTGGACCTGCGACCGCGCCCTCATGGACCGCACTCGCGACGGCCAGGCGCTCTACCTGCACTGCCTGCCGGCCGACATCACCGGCGTCTCCTGCGAGCACGGCGAGGTCACCGCCGAGGTCTTCGAGCAGTACCGCGAGCCGCTCTACCGCCAGGCCAGCGAGAAGCCGTACGTGATCGCCGCCATGATCCTCTGCGCCCGCTTCGCGGACCCCGCCGCCGTCCTGCGGGCACTGGTCGCACGCCGCATGGCGCGCGTGGCCGACGCGCCGGATGCGGCGGCCATCGACGGGTCGCCGGCGTGAGCGCCGCGCTGACCCCGCTGCCGCTGGAGCGCCTGCTGGTCTGGATCCGCCAGGAGCGCGCCGCGCGCGGCACCGTCTTCGGCCTGCACGAGGACCTCTTCCGCGACCGGCTCGGCGGCCGGCCCTTCGCCCTGGTCCGCCGCGGCGAGCGCCTCGAGTCGCCGGTGGGCGTGGCCGCCGGCCCGCACACCCAGCTCGCGCCCAACCTGGTGGCGGCCTGGCTCTGCGGCGCGCGCTACCTGGAGCTGAAGACCGTCCAGCGGCTCGACCGCCTCGACATCCCCCGGCCGTGCATCGACATGGCCGACGTGGGCTACAACTGCGAGTGGTCCCAGGAGCTGCCCCTCGACGCCAGCGCCGACCAGTACCTGGACGGCTGGGTGGCCATCCGCCTCCTGCAGCGCGAGGCCGGCGCCCTGGATCCCGACGCGCCCGGCTTCGTGATGGACCTCAGCGTGGGGTACGACCTCGACGGCGTCCGCAGCGCCAGGGTCCAGGGCTTCCTCGACCGCATGACCGTGGATTCGCGCACCGAGCTGGCCGCCCGCTGCGCCCGGGCGGAGGCCGTGTGGCCGGGTGCCGAGGAGATCCCCCTGCCCCACCAGCTCGCCCGCGGCGTCACCCTCTCCACCATGCACGGCTGCCCGCCCGAGGAGATCGCGCGCATCGCCCGCTTCCTGATGGTCGAGCGCGGCCTGGACACCACGGTCAAGCTCAACCCCACGCTGCTGGGCCCCGACGCGGTGCGTGGCCTGCTTCACGACACCCTCGGCTTCGACGTCGACGTGCCCGACCAGGCCTTCGCCGGCGACCCGGACTGGGACACGGCCGTGGACCTGCTGCGCGCGCTGCAGTCGGAGGCCGCGGCCTGCGGCCGCGCCTTCGCGGTCAAGCTCACCAACACGCTGGCCTGCCGGAACCGCCGCGGCGTGCTGCCCATCGACGACGCGCCCATGCACTACCTCAGCGGCCGCGCCCTGCATCCGCTGGCCGTGCACACGGCGGCGCGCCTGCAGGAGACCTTCGACGGTGCGCTGGACATCTCCTTCGCCGGCGGCGCGGACGCGCGCAACCTCGCGTCCCTGGTGGCCGCGGGCCTGGCCCCGGTGACGGTGTGCTCGGACCTGCTGCGGCCCGGCGGGTACCAGCGGCTGCACCAGTACCTGGAGAACCTCGAGGCGGCCATGCAGGCGGCGGGGGCGCAGGACCTGGAGGGGTTCGTGATGCGGACGGCCGCCGCAGCCGCGAGCGCGGATGGCGACGGGGTCGTCCCCGGTGCGGCCGCTCGCGGTGCGGGCGCTCCCGGCGGGGGCGTTCCCGGCAGGGGCGCTCCCGGCGGGGGCGCTTCCGGTGGCGCCGCTCCCGATGGCGCCGCTTCCGATGACGCCCTCCGCGCCGCCGCCCTGGCCAACCTCCGCGCCCATGCCGCGCGCGTGCTCGCGGACCCCGCCTACCGCCAGGCGACCTATCCCGATCGCACCATCGAGACCGATCGCGCGCTCACGGCCTTCGACTGCATCGCCGCGCCCTGCGCCCACACCTGCCCCACCGGCCAGGACGTGCCGGAGTACCTGCACCGCACCGCACGGGGCGACCTGGACGGCGCACTGGCCGTGGTCCTGCGGGACAACCCGCTGCCCACGGTCACGGGCATGGTCTGCGATCATCCCTGCCAGACGCGCTGCACCCGCGTGAACCTGGACCAGCCGCTGCGCATCCGCGACGTCAAGCGCACCCTCGCCCACCAGGCCGCCGAGCCGCCCGCGCCGCGGCCATGGGCGGACACCGGCCGGCGCGTGGCCGTCGTCGGCGCCGGGCCCGCGGGCCTGGCCGGCGCCTGGC
>JAASSM010000104.1 GCA_021767885.1 bacterium
GGCTGGGCGGCCGGTGCGGGGTGGGCGGCGATCTGCTGGCTGGCCGCCCTCTGGGCGGGACGCTCGTGAACCGTCCGGAGCAACCGGCCGGTGCCGGCGCTCGTGAGCACCAGCGGGCCGCCGCCGCGGCGCCTGGGGAACGCCCCCAATTCGCGCCGCCTGCGTTTCGCGCCCTCCGTCCCGTCCCTACGCTGTCTGCGACGTGATCCGCGAACCCGGAGGTGCCTGATGGATCTGCAGATCATCGCCGACCTGAAGCGACCGGCCGACACCCGGGTGGTCCTGCTGGTGATCGACGGCCTGGGAGGCCTGCCCAGGCATCCCGGCGACCAGACCGAGCTGGAAGCCGCCCACACGCCCAACCTGGATGCCCTGGCCACCCGCAGCGTGACCGGTCTGCACGAGCCCATCGGCGGCGGCATCACCCCCGGCAGCGGCCCGGCCCACCTGGCGCTCTTCGGGTACGACGCCCTCGACTACCGGATCGGCCGTGGCGTGCTCTCCGCCGCGGGCATCGATTTCGACCTGCAACCGCAGGACGTGGCCTGCCGCGGCAACTTCTGCACGGTCGACGGGGCCGGCCGGGTGACCGACCGCCGCGCCGGCCGGATCAGCACCGGCAAGAACCGCGAGCTGGTCAAGCTCCTGCGCGAGATCGAGTTGCCGGGCGCGGAGGTCTTCGTGGAGACCATCAAGGAGCACCGGCTGCTGGTGGTCTTCCGTGGCGAGGACCTGGGTCCGGGCGTGGCCGATACCGACCCCCAGCAGACCGGGCAGCCGCCCCTGGAGCCGCGGGCCTCGGACGCGCGATCGCAGCGCACCGCCGAGCTGGCCGGCCGCTTCTGCCATCGCGCACGCGAGGTGCTCGCCGACCACGCCCCCGCCAACATGATCCTGCTGCGCGGCTTCGCCTCGCTGCCGGACTGGCCCGCGTTCGAGGACGTCTACGGCACCACCGCGGCCGCCATCGCCGGGTATCCCATGTACCGCGGCCTCGCCCGCCTGCTGGGCATGGCGCCCCTGCCCGCCGCCGAGGATCCGCGCGCCAAGTTCGCCGCGCTGCGCGAGCACCGCGACCACTTCGATTTCTTCTTCGTCCACGTCAAGAAGGCCGACTCCACCGGCGAGGACGGCGACTTCGACGGCAAGGTGGCGGTGATCGAGGACGTGGACCAGGCCCTGCCCGACCTGCTGGCCGCCGAGCCGGACGTCCTGCTGATCACCGGCGACCACTCCACGCCCTGGAGCCTGGCGTCCCACTCCTGGCATCCGGTGCCGGTGCTGCTCGCCTCGCGCCACTGTCGTCCCGACGGGGTGCACGCCTTCGGCGAGCGCGCGCTGGTCCACGGCGGCCTGGGCCCACGCATCCCCGCCACGCAGCTGATGCCCCTGGCCATGGCCAACGCCGGCCGGCTGGAGAAATTCGGGGCCTGAGGCGGATCCCGACCGTCACCGGACGAGCGCCACGCGGCACGCGGCGTATCCGACGGCCGTCCGGGCCCGCGCCAGATAGACGCCGGCCGCCACCGGACGACCCCGTCCATCGCAGCCATCCCAGACCAGCGCCCCGTGGCCGACCAGGGTGCGCACGCGCCGGCCCCGCGCGTCGAAGAGCTGGATGGCCAGCTCCTCGCCAGGCGTTCCGGTCAGCTGGAAGGTGGTGCGGGGGTTGAACGGATTGGGGCTGGCCGTCAGCACGGGCGCCGGCCCCCCGGGCGGCAGCGATCCGCCGGGATCCACCGCGGTGGGGCCGGCGGGGCACGGCAGCGGCCAGAGGCGCAGCTCCGCCTTCCAGCCGCCGAAGACGAACAGGTTCTCGCGGTGGACCTGGAGGGTCATGAGATCGCCCAGGCCCACGGACGCTCCGGGGCCCTCGGGGATCAGTCCGAGGAACTCCGGGCCGACCGCACCGTCCCAGCGGAACAGCTCCACCGCCTGGCCGGTGGCGACGAACACCACGTCGCCATGCCAGAGCACTTCCTCCACGTCCGGGGCCCAGTAATGGCGCGCCGGCTGGCGAACCAGGCGGGTGGCGGCCGGCGGGCTGGTCACGTCCCAGATCTCCCACGCGTCGGGCTCGTCCTCGTGGCGCCGGATCACGCACGCCAGGCGCCGGCCGCCGTCCCAGGCCAGCTGGCGGAGCTCGCCGTCCACGGGCGCGATCTCGGCGATGGCCGGGGCGAGGGGATCGCTCAGGTCCAGCCGCACGAGGCCCTGGGTGGCATCCATCCAGACCTCGTCGCCGAGGGTGCGGATCTGACCGCAGGTCTGGCCGGCGAGGTGCTGCGCAGCCACGGACACCAGCGCGCCCGGCTCGCGCGCGTCGATGACCTCCAGGCCGCCGTCGTGCCGCGTGGCGTAGAGAAACCCGTCGCGGCCCCAGAGGTCCTCGATCCGGTAGTTCTCCGTGACCAGGACGTCCAGCTGGACCGGGTCGTCGGGCGCGGCCAGCGACCAGCTCCGGAACCGGTTGTCTCCCCAGACCTGCTCGTCGGTGGTGTAGAGCGCACCGTCCATGGCCACGATCTGCCTCAGGCCGCCGGGAATGTCCTGGACCTGGACCGGCGCCGTGGGGTCGGACACGTCGAAGACGCCGAGGTCGTCCCCCTTGGCGATGTAGCACCAGTCGCCGCGCAGGACCGCCTCGTAGCGGGTCTCGGCGTGGGGGTTGGCCACCGCGCCCGTGGCCGGTGGCAGGGCGTCGGCGCTCCGGCGGAAGACCTGCAGGCCGAGAGGCGGATCGTTGGCTCCCTCGAAGCCCTGGCTGACGCTGACCACCAGGTCGGTGCCGGGCAGGCGGGCGTGGCGGTTGGTGCGCTGGGGCAGGGGATACCAGGCGACCAGGTCGGCGAGCCGGCCGTCGCGACCATCGGGGAGCAGGGCGTAGACGTAGAGGCCGTCGGCCTGGTCCCACCAGCCGGCGCCGAGCCAGGCCAGGCCGTCGATGATGGTGGCGCCCAGGCCCTCCACCTCCAGCTCACCGAGCAGCGCCGGCGCGTCGGGATCGGCCAGGTCGACCACCGCGGTGTCGAAGCCGCGGCCGACCACGGCGACGTCGTCCTCCAGGTCCAGGGCGTAGCCGACGGCCGCGCCGCCGATGGCCAGCGAGCCGCGAACCGCTGGCCAGGAGGGGACCGCCACGTCCAGGACGTGCAGGGTGCCGCCGGCCAGGGCCAGGGCGCGGTCGCCACGGGCGACCACCGCATTCACCGGGGCACCGAGGTCGAGCGTGCGGATGATCTGCGGGGCGGTCGGCTGGTCCACGTCCACCACGAGCAGACCGGCCTCGCCGCAGGCCACGAGCATGACGCGGCCCGGAAGCAGGGTCACGTCCTCGGGCAGGCCCGGCAGGGGCACGGTGGTCGCGAGCTCGGGCGCGTCGGCCTCGTCCACGTCCACCACCAGGAGCTGGGAGTAGAGCTCCAGGATCACGTGATGGTCGATGGCCACGAGCTGGGCGTGCTCGTAGTTGCCCAGGGGAAAGAGGCCGCGGTGGACCGGCTGGGCAGGGTCGGCGAGGTCGATGATCCGCAGGCCCACGTGGGACTGGAAAGCGTAGGCGGTGTTGCCCTTGACCACGAGGTCGTCGTAGCCGGCGAACTGGAAGAGGACGTCGGGATACGCCGGCACCTCGGCGCTGCCGACGCAGGTCAGACCGCCGCCGTACTCGGCGCAGTCGGTGGCGGGAGCCGGCCGGCCCGTGACCAGGGCGAGCAGGACGAGGAGGACGGCGGGCGGACGACGGGCCATGATCGGACCTCCGGGCGAGCGGTCCGCGGGATCATACCACGATCGCCCCGGCTCCGGGTCAGCCGATCGCGAACACGAGGAACCGGTGGTAGGGGTTCTCCTTGACCGGGAACTGCCGGACGAGCCGCACGCCGCCGGACCGGGCGAGGTCGTCCCCCACCGCGGCGGCGGCGTGCCCGCGCGTGTTCAGCTCCCAGTAGTGCTGGCCGTCGAAGACGTGCGTGGGCGGTCCACGGCGGGGTCGCGGCAGGATCAGGCGCAGGTCGCCCTTGCGCGGCACGTGCAGGGAGACCGGCCACCCCGAGCGAGCGTCCGGCAGGCTGATCACCACGTGGGTGCGGGCCACGCGGCACATCTCGGCGAAGATGGTCCGCGCGGCCTCGTAGGGGACGTGCTCGAGCATCTGGAAGGCGCAGACCACGTCGAAGGCGTCGTCGGCGAAGGGCATGGCCTCGGCGGGTGCCACGTGGTCGGGCGCGAGGTCGGGGTCCAGATCGAGGGTCTCGACGGCCACGCCGAACACGCCGCCCAGGGCCTTGAACACGCCCGGACCCGGCCCGATCTCGAGGACCCGTTCCGGCCGCAGCGCCAGGACCTCGTCCAGCTGGTGCCACATGCTGGCCCAGCGGCGCTTGTCCATGTACTCGGAGAACTCGTAATGGTCGCTGGCGACCTGCTTCTCGCGCATGGCGTCTCCTGGTTTCGCTCCCGCGGGAGCGGTGGCCGCGGTGGTGGCGAGATGCTACGCCATGGCTGGCGCGGTGGCCAGCGTGCCCTCGCGTGCGGTGGCGCCGGGGGCGGATCGTTCCCAGCGTGTCGAGGCGAGGGGCGGGCCACCGTCCCGGCCCACCGTCGGACCCGCGTCCCGGGCCACGTCCGCCACCCCGAGAGGAGGCTCGCCATGCCCGAGAACCGCGCCACCCCGCACCTGGAGCACGCCCACGACCGCGCCGCCATCCGCGCCCGCATGGCCGGCGACGGCGGCGGCCCGGGCTACCTCTCGCATGGCGTGCTCGGCGCCATGGACGGGTCCATCACCACGTTCACCATCGTGGCCGGGGCCGTGGGCGGAGGGCTCACCGGATCGGTGGTGGTGGTCCTGGGCCTGGCCAAGGTGGTCGCCGATGCCCTCAGCATGGCGGTGAGCAACTACTTCAGCACCCGCAGCGAGGCCCAGGAGGTGGAGCGGGCGTGGGCCATGGAGGAACGCCACGTCGAGCAGGCGCCCGCGGGGGAGCGCGAGGAGTTGCGGCAGATCCTGCGCGGCAAGGGCCTCTCCGGGCGGACCCTGGAGGACGCCGTGGCCGCGGTGACCGCCGACCGCCGCGCCTGGATCGACACCATGGTCAAGGAGGAGCTGCACCTCGGCACCGCGACGGCCGACCCGCCACGTGCGGCCCTGGCCACCTTCCTGGCCTTCCTGGCCGTGGGGCTGGTGCCCTTGCTCCCGTTCCTGTTCCTGGCGGACCACCCCTCCCCGGCGTTCGCCATCAGCGCCGGCATCACCGCCCTGGCCTTCGTGGCGGTGGGCCTGGTGCGCGGCCGGGCCCTGCAATTGCCGTCCTGGCGGTCGGCGCTGGAGACGCTCCTGACCGGAACCGCGGCCGCACTGGTGGCCTACGGGATCGGCGCCTGGCTACGGCAGGGCCAGGGCCTGTCCTGAGCCGGAGCGGCCCTGCCGTGGCACCGGCGCCGACCGGCGTGGTGGCGCCCCACGCGGCCGCGGTGTAGGATGCTCGCGGCGAGCCCGCCGCCGGCGCCGCTGCCGCGAAGACGGGCCCCGTCGAGAGGAGCGTGTCGTGGAATCCATGCGGAACCTGGCCCGGCCGCGGGCCCTGGCCCGGCCGCGGGCCCTGGCCCTGCCGGCCCTGACCCTGCTGACCCTGGTGGCCGCCTGCCAGGACCGGTCCGCCGAGGGGCCGCCGGCCGCGGACGCGCCCCCCCCACCACCCTCCGCTGCGGCTGCCGCGGCCACCGACGCGCCGCCGCCCGGGCATACCACGGGCCTGCCGCTGCCCGCCACCTTCGCCGGCGTCCTGCCCTGTGCCGACTGCGAGGGCATCCACCACCATCTGGACCTCTGGCCCGACGGGGTCTTCCATCTGCGGCAGACCTACCTGGGCGAGGCGGACGGCACCTTCGACGACGTCGGCCTCTGGCGCCGGGATCCCGTCCGCGAGGTGATCTTCCTGCACGGCGGCCGCGAGGCCCCCCTCATGTTCGCCATCACCGGCCCGCGGACCCTGCGGCGCCTGGCGATGGACGGCAGCCCCATCGACTCGGACCTGCCGTACGACCTGACCACCGACGGCACGCTCGCGCCCACCGAGCTGACCCTGCCGGTGCGGGGGGCATTCACCTACCTGGCCGACGCGCCGCGCCTGCGGCTGTGCCGCACGGGACGGTCGTACCCGGTGGCCATGGAGGGGGCTTACCTCGAGCTCGAGCGCGCGTACCTGGCCGCCGACAAGCCCCGGCCGGGCGCACCGCTGCTGGCCCATCTGGAGGCCACCATCACCATGCGGCCGGGCATGGAGGGCGACGCGCGGGTCCCCACGGTGGTGGTCCGCGAGTTCGGCCGCCTCGAACCGGAAGGGTCGTGCACCTCGCCCCTGGACGTGGTGGGGCTGACCGACCACGCATGGCGCCTGCTCACCCTGGACGGCCAGCCGGCCACCGTGGCGGACGCCCGCCACGATCCGCAGCTGATCCTCGGCAGCCAGGAACAGCGCTATCACGCCACCGTGGGCTGCAACCGCCTGGGCGGCCGCTACTCCCTCGCCGGGCCGGAGATCGCGTTCGAGCCCGGCGCCTCCACGCTCATGGCCTGCCCGCCGCCTCTGGAGGAGCTCGAGCAGCGCCTGCAGCAGGTCCTGGGCCGGGCCGCCCGGTGGGCCATCGACGGCCGGCGCCTCGCCCTGCACGACGCCTCCGGCGCGACCATCGCCACCGCCGAGGTGGTGATCCTGCGCTGACCCTCGCCCGCGAACCTCGA
>JAASSM010000105.1 GCA_021767885.1 bacterium
AGCACGGGTACCTCGACCCCGACCGCCGCTGGAGCACCGGCTGCCGGATCACCGTGCGGGCGGACCGGATCGCCGTCATGGAATTCCGGGTGATCGAGGGGGTCTACGCCGCGGGCAACCTCTACGAGCGCTTCACCGACGCGGCCCGCGAGCGCCTGGGTGAACCCACCGAGAGCGGCCGCCGGCGCCAGGGCTGGCGCCTGCCCACCGCGTCGGTCACCGCCGCCATCGATCGGGAGCTGCTCAACGCCACGTTCCTGCTCGCGGCCGCGGACCGGGCCCCGGCCCGCGACTCGGCGGTGGGCTGACGGGCCGGGTCGCGCGCCGCGCCGCCGCGGCCGTCGGCGCAGCCGTCCGGTCAGCCGTCCGTTCAGCCGTCGGCTCAGCCGTCGGCTCCACCGTCGGCCGGACCCACCGCCCCCCGGGCGAGGCGCCGTTCCAGATCGGCGAGCGCGCCCTCGCGGTCGGTGAAGCGGCCATCGAGCTGGGCCTCGAAGCTCGCCGCCAGCAGCCGCCCCACCCGCCGTCCGGGCGGCACGCCGCGGGCGATCACGTCGCGCCCCTGGAGCAGCCGGCGCGGCGGACCGTCCAGGACGCCGAGGCGCGCGGCGCGCTCCTCCAGCCACCGGGCGAACTCCGGGTCCGGATCCGAGGCCGCGCCCCGGCCTCCGTGGTCCGCGCGGCAGACGCGCAGCAGGCGGTCGATGCGCCCCACGTCGCAGGCGAGGCGACGGACGGCGGGATCGTCGGCCCGCTGCTGCCAGAGCTGCTTCGGCCGCCCGTGGTCGCGCACCAGCGGCAGCACCTGCCGGACCAGTCCCGGCTGGCCGGTCAGCGCGAGGAGGAACGCCTCGGCCACCGGGACGCCGGCCGGGGCATGGCCCGGCGTCCGGGGACGGCCGTCGGCGTCGGCGGTGAGCACGGCGGGCTTGCCGAGGTCGTGAGCCAGGACGGCCAGCCCCACCACCACGTCCTCGTGCGCATCGCCGCACCGCGCGTCGGCGAAGGCATCGAGGCAGAGGGCGGTGTGGGTGTAGACGTCGCCCTCGGGATGGCTCTCCGGCTTCTGGGGCAGACCCACGAGCGCGGCCAGCGCGGGGAACTGGCGGAGCCAGCCCGTGTCCTGCAGGAAGCGCAGGCCGCGCGACGGCGTGCGGCCCAGCAGCAGGAGCTTGCGCCACTCGTGCCAGATGCGCTCGGTGGCCAGGCCCTCCGGATCGATGGCGCGGCAGAGGGCCACCGTGTCGGGGTGCGGCTCGAGATCGAAGCGCGCGGCCAGTTGCATGCCGCGCAGCACGCGCAGGGGGTCCTCGGCGAAGGCGTCCGAGCAGTGACGGAGGCGGCGGGCGGCGAGGTCGTCCCGGCCGCCGAGGGGGTCGGCCAGGGTGCCGTCGAGGGGGTCGAGGGCCATGGCGTTGATGGTGAAGTCGCGGCGGCGGGCCGCCTGGTCCAGGCCCAGGTGCGGGTCGCTGTGGACCTGGAAGCCGCGGTGGCCCAGCCCGGCCTTGGACTCGGTGCGGGGCAGGGAGACGTCGATGGGCAGGCCGCGGAGCTTGAGGACGCCGAAGGCGCGCCCCACCGCGTCGAGGGGGAAGCGGGCGGCCAGGAGGGCCTCGAGGCGATCGGCAGGCAGGCCGTGCACCTCCACGTCGGCGTCGCTGATCGGGATGCCCAGCAGGGCGTCGCGCACGGCGCCGCCCACCACCCAGGCCCGGCCCCCGGCGTCGCGGCAGAGGCGGCAGACCCCCTCCAGGGCCTGGCGCAGGGCGGGGTCGTCGATGGGAAGCTGCGGCATGGCCCCACCTCTCTGCCTGGATCGCAGGGTCGCGGCACCTTACCTTCGCCGCGGTCGCCACGGTCGCGAGGCGCCGGTCCGGCGGATCGCGACCGACGAGAAGCCCGCGAGAGGATCCCGTTGAACCCGCGCCGCTCCCCCCTGCTGCCCGAGGGCTACGATCCCGGCACCGCCGACAGCATGCCGCGCGCCGTGGCCTACATGCTGCTCTCGGCAGCCAGTTTCGCGGCGATGGGGGCGGCGGTCAAGGCCGCCGGGGAGATCCCCGTCCACCAGAAGGTCTTCTTCCGCAACCTGGTGACGCTGGTGATCACCGGCGCCATGGCGCTGGGCCGGCGGGAGAACCCGCTGGGCCCCACCCGGCACCTGGGCCTGCTGCTGGGACGCTCGCTGGCGGGTCTCTGCGGGGTGACGCTCTACTTCTACGCCATCGGGCACCTGACCCTGGCCGACGCGTCACTGCTCAACAAGATGTCGCCCTTCTTCGTCACCGTGATCGCGGCGCTGTGGCTGGGCGAGGCCATCACGCGACGCGTGGCGCTGGGACTGCTGCTGGCCTTCCTCGGCGCGGGGCTGGTGATCCAGCCGGTGCTGGGCTGGCAACCGCTGCCGGCGCTGGCGGGTCTGGGATCGGCCTTCTGTGCCGGGCTCGCCTATGCCATCGTGCGGAAGCTGAAGGGGCGGGAACGACCCCGCCGCATCGTCTTCTACTTCTCCCTGGTCTCCACGCTGGCCATGACGCCCCTGCTGATCTGGCGCTACGCCGAGCCCACGGGCTGGCAGTGGGTGTGGCTCGTGGGGACCGGCGTGTTCGCGGCGAGCGGGCAGGTGCTGCTGACCCTCGCCTACCATCACGGACCGGCGGGCAAGATCAGCATCTGGGGTTACAATCACGTGCTGTTCGCCCTGATCCTGGGCCTGGTCATCTGGGGCGAGAGCCCGGGCCTGGTCAGCATCCTGGGCGGCGCGCTGATCGTCGGCGCCGCCCTGCTCAACCGTCGCGCGAGGTGACCGTGGACTTCACCCTGATCAACGCTGCGATCCTGCTGGCCGCCGGCCTGGGCGTGGGCCTGGTGGCCGGTTTCGCCGGCGTGGGCGGCGGCATCATCATGGTGCCGGTGATGCTGGAGCTGCTGCGGGCCTGGGGGCTGCCCCAGGAGCACGTGGTGCAGGCGGCCATGGCCACCAGCCTGACGGTGGGCATCGTGTCCACCGGCTCGGCGGCCTGGCGCCATCACCTGCACCGGCGGGTGCTCTGGCGGCTGGTGGTGCCGGTGGTGCCGGCCAGCATGCTGGGCGCCTGGCTGGGCTCGATGATCGCCGCGGCGGTGGATGGCCGCTGGCTCCAGCTCTGGCTGGCGCTGGTGCTGCTGTTCGCCTCCTGGCGGCTGGTCCGCCAGGCGGAGCCGCGGGAGGGCGACGGCCTGCCGCGCCGGTCGGCCTGGCTGTGGGGCGTGATCGGGCTGGGCGTGGGCCTGTTCTCCGGCCTCAGCGGCCTGGCTGGCGGCGTGGTGCTCATCCCCGCCCTGGCCCTCTTCGGCAAGGTGCCCTCCCGCTACCTCGCGGCCACCTCGGCGGGCGTGATCATGTTCACCGCCGCGGCCGGCGCCGTGGGCTACATGCGCCACGGCCCGGCCGCCGGCGCGCTGGGCGACGGGTTCGTGGGCTACGCCTGCCTGCCCGCCGCGGCCTGCCTGGCGGTCACCGCCGTGCCCATGGCCCAGCTCGGCGCGCGGCTGAACAAGCGCACCAGCGGGACCTGGTTCCGACGGCTGTTCGCCGCGCTCATGGTGGTGGTGGTGGTGCGGCTGCTGGCGACCCTGTGACCCTCACGCGGCCCCGTGGCCGGTGACGACCCCCGCGACCACGCGCAGCAGGGACTCCCGATCGAAGGGCTTGGCCAGTCGCGCGGCGAACCCGTGGGCGACGTGGTCGCTCATGATGGGGTCGTGGCTGTAGCCGCTGGCCACGATGGCCCGGACGCCGGGGTCCAGCTCGCGGATCCGCTGGAGGGCCTCCACGCCGCCCAGGGCGCCCGGCACGGTGAGATCCAGGATCACGGCCGCGAAGCGCTCCCCTGATCCGGCCAGGGCGTCGCGGTAGGTGGCGACGGCCTCCTCGCCGGTGGCGACGCCGGTCACCGCGTACCCGGCGCGCTCGAGCATGCGGGCGATGAGGCGACGGACCTCGTCCTGGTCGTCCAGCACCAGGATCCGCACCGGTGCCCCGGGGTCGCCGGGTGGCTGCGGATCCGTGTCCGCCGCGCGCCCCGGCACCGCCCCCGGACGGGCCGGCAGCTCGATGGCGAACGTGGCACCCGGTGCCCCCGCATCGCGCAGGCCGAGCCACCCGCCATGGCGGGCGACCACGGAGTAGCTGACGGCCAGTCCCAGGCCCGTGCCCGCGTCCTTGGTGGTGAAGTAGGGCTCGAAGATGCGGTCGGCCCGGTCCGCCGGGATGCCCGGCCCGTGGTCGCGGACGATCACCTGCACGCCCGGCGTCGGCTCGCCGCTGGCATCGGCGCGCGGCTCGAGGGTGGCGTTGGCCGCCTCGATCTCCACCGTACCGCCGTCGGGCATGGCCTGCCGGGCGTTGATGAGCAGGTTGCTGATCACCTGGGCGATCTGGGCCCGGTCCACCTCCACGGGGTGCAGATCGGCCGCCAGGGCGAACCGGGCGGTGACGCTGGTCCCGCTGAGGGCGAGCTCGGCGGTCTCGCGCAGCAGCGCCGCGAGGTCCGTGAGCTCCTTCTGCGGCGCCCCGCCCCGGGCGAAGGTGAGCAGCTGCACCGTCAGCCCCTGCGCCCGCTCGCTGGCCCGGCGGATCGCCGCGGCGCTCTGGGCGGCCGGCTCACCCGGGTGCGCGTCCTGCTCGATGAGCGACGCGTGGCCCAGGATGGCGGTCAGCAGGTTGTTGAAGTCGTGCGCGATGCCGCCGGCCAGCACGCCCAGGGATTCCAGCTTCTGCGCGCGGACGTGCTCGGCCTCGGCGCGGCGCCGCTCGGTCACGTCCCGCAGGGCCAGGACGGCGCCGTCGGCGATGTCCACCACGGCGGTGTCCGGGGCGCCGGACCGCGCGCCGCCGGCCGAGGCGGCCACCACGAACTCCAGTTCCCGGAGGTCCTCATGGCCTTCGGGACGGAGCAGGACCGACCCCTGACACGCCTGGCTCCCGCGCAGCGCGCTGGCGACCGCGGAGGCCAGCTCGGGCAGCACCTCGGCGACGCGCCGGCCCACCAGCGCCTCGACCGGATGGCCGAGCATGGTGCCGGCGGCGGGGTTGGCCAGCAGGATGCGCTGCCCCGCATCCATGGCGACCACGCCGTCGGAGATGCTCTGGAGCACGGCGGCGAGCCGGGCCGACTCCTGCCGCTGGGCCCGCTCCGAGTCCGCCAGCTCGGCCGTCCGCGCGGCGATCTCCCGCGCCAGCCGGCGGGCGTAGCGCCGATCATGCAGGGCGGTGGCGCCCAGCCAGACCAGACCCGCGGCGCCCAGCGCGGCGATGGCCAGGAACCAGGGGCGCCGCCAGAGCGGCGGCTGGATCCGCACGGTCGACCAGCGGGCGACGCTCCCGGCGCCGCCATCGGGACCGATGGCCTGCACGTGGAAGCGGTAGGTCCCCGGCGGCAGGGCGGTGTAGCGGATCCGTCGCCCCGGCAGCAGCTCGGGTTCGCGCCACCCGGGATCGAAGCCCTCGAGGAAGGTGCGGAACCGCACCCGGGCCTCGTCGCGGAACGCCGCGGCGCCGAAGTGGAAGACCAGCTCCGCCGTGTCCGCGGGCAGGGCCGCCGCCGCGGCCGGATCGAGGGGGCGGCCATCGGCCTCCACGGCCGCGATCCAGGTGAGCGGATCCGCCGGTGTTGGCACCTCGAGGTCCGCATCGAAGACGTTCACGCCGGCATTGGTCCCGATCCAGATCCGATCGAGGGTGTCGACCACCAGCGCCGCCCGGTTGGTCTCGCTGCCGAGCAGCCCGCCGGCCCGGCCGATGTGCCGCAGCCGCTCGCCGTTCCAGTGGTAGGCGCCAGCGTCGGTCCCCAGCCAGACCCCGCCCTGATGATCGGGGGTCAGGGCGAACACCGAACGCGCGAGGCGCGGCCGGTTCGCGAGTTCGAGCCCATGGGGGCCGACGCGGGCCAGCCCCCCCGCGGTCCCCACCCAGACCTCGCCGTCCGGACGCACGAGCGCCGCGTAGGTGCTCTGGAGGTTGCGTGCGGCGTCTCCGGACCAGCGCTGCACGGTGCCATCCTGCCATCGCAGCAGGCCGTCCCGCGTGGTGGTGACGAGCACGGCGCCCCCCGTGCCGGCATGCAGGTGGCGGATGGCGGGCTCGTCATCCAGCCCGGTGGCCGGGCCGGCGAGCGGGATCCGCCGCAGCATCCCGGACTCCACGCGGAAGAGCCCCTCGTTGCCGCCCACCCAGAGCCGTCCGGACGCATCCTCGAGCAGGGCGATGGGGCCGCCCTCGAGGCCGAGGTCGGTGCCCACCTCGCGCCAGCGGCCCGCCGCCAGCGCCGGCGCGTCGTCCGCCCGCAGCAGGCCGCCGCCGCTGTAGGCGATCCAGATGGCGCCGTCCCGTGTCTGAAGCAGGTCCATGACCCGCTGGACGCGGTCCGGCGGCGCGGGCAGGGGCACCGCCCGCGGCGGATCGGTCAGCAGGGTGACGCCGGTCTCGTGGCCGAGGAGCATGGTCCCATCGCGCAGCTCGAGGACGGCGCTGACCTCGTCCTCCAGCAGACCGGCGCCGGCGTCCAGGCCGCGCAGCGCGCGGGAGATCAGCTTGGTGACCCCGCGCATCCCGGCGAACCAGACCAGACCCTCGCGGTCGCAGAGGATGTCCGCCGCGCCCGGCGCGATGAGCCCGTTCTGCGGGCCCATGGCCTCCAGGCCGCCGCCCCGGCCGAGGTACCAGATCTGCCGCAGGCTGGCCACGTA
>JAASSM010000106.1 GCA_021767885.1 bacterium
GGCCCGCCCTGGTGGAGCAGTTCGGCGGTTGAGGCCCGGCCGGGGCGCGGGCCCCGGAGCTTCGCCGCACGCGAACGGCCGCCCGGATCCCTGGGGAACCGGGCGGCCGTCGTTCCGGCGCCAGGAGGTGGCGGGGCCGCCCGGCGACCCGGCCGGCCGGCCAGGCGAGCGCACGGCCGGGCAGGGCGCCCGCCCCGCCCGGGCCACGGCCCGCGGTCCTAGCGCAGCATCTTCCACAGGTACGCGTAGGTCAGCGCCCACAGGTACCCGCGCTGCTTCAGGTTGGCCGCCATGCCGTGGCCGCCCTCGGTGTTCTCGTAGTAGTAGACCGGCTTGTCGTACTCGTCGAGCCGGGCCACCATCTTGCGCGCGTGGCCGGGGTGGACGCGGTCGTCCCGCATGGAGGTGTAGAAGAAGGCCTGCGGGTAGTCCGCGTCCTCCTGCACGTTCTGGTAAGGCGACCAGGCCTGCATGAACTCCCAGTCGGCGGTGTCGGGGTTGCCGTACTCGGCCATCCAGCTCGCGCCGGCCAGGAGCTTGTTGTAGCGCTTCATGTCCAGCAGTGGGACCTGGCAGACCACGGCCTCGAAGAGCTCGGGCCGCTGGACCATCACCGCGCCCACGAGCAGGCCGCCGTTGGAGCCGCCCATGATGCCCAGGTGCTCCGGCGAGGTGATCCCGCGCTCGACCAGGTCCTCGGCCACGGCGATGAAGTCGTCGAAGGCGCGCTGGCGGTTCTCCTTCAGGGCGGCCTGGTGCCAGCGGGGGCCGAACTCGCCGCCCCCGCGGATGCTGGCCACCACGTAGACGCCGCCGCGCTCCACCCAGGCGGTGCCCACGGTGGCGGAGTAGCTGGGCTTGAGGGCCACCTCGAAGCCGCCGTAGCCGTACAGCACCGTGGGGTTCTGGCCGTTCGCCTCGAAGCCGTCCGGCATGAAGACGAAGTACGGGATCATGGTGCCGTCGGCCGAGCGGGCCTCGAACTGGGTGACGTCCATGCCGGTGGTGTCGAAGTACTCCGGCGTGGTCTTGATCTTCTTTGGCGCGGCGCCGTCGCGCACGAGGAAGAGGCTGGAGGGCGTGAGGTAGTCGGTGTAGGTGAAGAAGAAGGTGTCGTGGTCGTCGCTGGTGCTGCCGATGCCAACCGAGCCGATGCCCGGCATGTCGATCTCCTCGCGCTGCCAGCCGTCGGCGCCCGGGGTGAGCTTCCACAGGCGGCTGCGCACGTTGTCCAGCGTGCTCAGCAGCAGGTGGTTGGCGGTGGTGCTGACGCCGGCCAGGGAGACGCGGGCCTCCGGGGTGAAGAGGACCTCGAAGTCGCGGTCGCCGGCCAGGAAGGCATCCAGGTCGATGCAGAGCAGCGCGTCCTGGGGGTAGGTCTCGCCGCCCACGGTCCAGTCCGAGCGCAGGCTCACCAGCAGACGCTCCTTGAAGAAGCCCTGCAGGTCGGCGTCCTCGGGCAGGTCCAGGTGCACCAGGTGGCCGTCGAGGACCAGGTAGTACAGGCCGCGGAAGAACTCCGGCGTGCGGTAGACGAGGTCGTAACGCCGCTCGGGCGTGTGCACGCTGTAGGCGCCCACCGACACGTCGCCGGGCTCGCCCGCGAAGATGGTCTCCGCCTCGCTCAGCGGCGTGCCGCGGTGCCAGAGCTTGACCAGGCGGGGGTAGCCCGAGTCGGTGAGGGAGCCCTCGCCGAAGTCGGTGCCCACCCAGAGGGAGTTCTCGTCGCGCCAGGAGACCCGGGACTTGGCCTCGGGGACGGTGAAGCCGTCGTCGACGAACTGGCGGGTCACCAGGTCGAACTCGCGGTAGACCGAGGCGTCGCCGCCGCCGCGCGAGAGCACCACCATGGCCCGGCGATGGTCCGGCGGCAGGGAGAAGCCGCCCTTCCAGACCCAGTTCTCGCCCTCGGCCGCGGCCAGGGCGTCCACGTCCAGCACGGTCTCCCAGGCGGGATCCCCGGTGACGTAGGAGTCGAGGAAGGTCCGGCGCCAGACGCCGCGGACGTGGTCCTCGTCCTGCCAGAAGTTGTAGAGCCACTCGCCGCGGAAGCCGGCATAGGGGATGCGGTCGCGGGAGTTGAGGATCTCCAGCAGTTCCTCGTGGATGGGCTCGAACTCCGGGACCTCCTCCAGTTCGGCGGTGTCCTCGGCGCTGCGCTTCTCCACCCACTCGACGGCCTTCTCGCCCTCCACCTCCTCGAGCCAGAGGTAGGGGTCGTCGTCGGCGGCCAGCCCGCCGCCGGCGGCGAGCAAGGTGAACAGGAAGGCGACGGTTCGCGGCAGGGTCATCGGGGTCTCTCCTCGGGATGACGGTGAGATCGGGGGCGACGTCACGCTGAGAAAGATAATCAACGGGGCGCCGAAAGTCGCCCCGCGGCGGCCGGCGCCAGGACGCCATCGGCTCCGGGGCGTCTGGCTGCGCATGGAAACCCGGCCTATCCTGGCCGCGACGCGACCATCGCCGGCCCCACCGCCCAGCGGCAGGCGGGCCCGGCCTCACCATACCGGAAGGGCGACCGATGACCGACCACGTCTACAAGTCCATCGAGCTGACGGGATCCTCGCAGCAGAGCATCGAGGACGCCGTGCAGACCGCCATCGCCAAGGCCGCCGAGACCGTCCGCAACATGCGCTGGTTCGAGGTGGTCTCCACCCGGGGCTACCTCGAGGAGGGCGAGGTGGCCTACTGGCAGGTGACGGTGAAGATCGGCTTCACGCTGGAGTAGGCCGCCGCGCGGAGCGCGGATGACAGGGCGCGGTCGTCGGGCTATGGTTCCGGCGACCGCGCCCGTCCTGGCCCGCTCCCGGAGTGCCTGCCATGCCGCCTGTCCCGCGTTCCCTCGCCCGTGCCGCCCTCGCCGTCTTCCTGATCGTGCTGACCGTCACCGCCCCGGCCGCCGCCGCCGATCCGGCCGCCGCCGCGCCGGCCAGCTTCGCCGCCCATTTCGCGGACCGGACCCTGCGCATCGACCTGCACCACGGCGGCGACGCGCAGACCGACCAGTACGCCCTCGACCGCGTCCTGCACCAGGGCGAGTGGGCGGGCAGCCGCACGGCGCTGGTCGACGACCTCGGCCTCGGCCGCTACGAGGCCCGCCTGCTCGACGCGCAGACCGGTGCGGTGCTCTTCTCCCGCGGCCACGACAGCTACTTCGGCGAGTACCGCACCACCGCGCCGGCCCGCGACGGCGTCTGGCGGGTCTACCAGGAGAGCGTGCTCGCGCCGCTGCCGCTGCGGCCGGTGGACCTGGTGATCCTGCGCCGCGATGCCGCCGACGGCGAGCTGCGGGAGATCTTCCGCGCCCCCATCGATCCGGCCGCGGTCACCGTGGCGGACGAGCCCCTGGCCAGCGACGTGATCATCCACGTGGCCCACCGCGGCTGCGACCCCCACGCCGGCCTGGACGTGGCCATCCTGGGCGAGGGGTACACCCGGGCGCAGACCGGCAAGTTCGTCGCCGACGTGGAGCGCTTCGCCGGCGCCCTGCTGGCCCAGGAGCCCTATGCCTCGCTGCGCGACCACCTGAGCATCCGCGGCGTGCTGGCCGTCAGCCAGGACCCCGGCTGCGACGAGCCGGGCCGCGGCGTCTTCGCCCGCACCCCGCTCGGCTGCACCTTCGGCTCCCTGGGCAGCGAGCGCTACCTCATGACCGAGGACGACCGCGCCGTCCGCGACCTCGCCGCCCACGTCCCGTACGACGCGGTGGCGATCATGGTCAACCACGACCGCTACGGTGGCGGCGGCATCTACAACGCCTTCTGCACCTTCACCAGCGACAACCAGTGGAGCGAGTACGTCTTCATCCACGAGTTCGGCCACCACTTCGGGGGCCTGGCCGACGAGTACTACACCTCCCAGATCGCCTACCTGGACCTCTACCCCCGCGACCGCGAACCCGCCGAGCCCAACATCACCATCCTCGCCGACCCGGCGGCGCTGAAGTGGGGTGCGGCCGTGGAGCCCGGCACGCCGCTGCCCACGCCCTGGGACAAGGCCACGTACGACCGCCGCGACGAGGCCTACCAGGAGCAGCGGGCGGCCATCAACGCCCGCATCGGCGAGCTCATGCGCGGCGGCGGCGACCCGCAGGAGATCGCCCGGCTGAAGCAGGAGGGCGAGGACCTCTCGCGCACACACCAGGCCTGGGTGGACGGCTTCTTCGCGGCCAGCCCATGGCAGGGCGTGGTGGGCGCGT
This sequence comes from bacterium, assembly GCA_021767885.1. Next base: position 4,199 of record JAASSM010000106.1, read on the forward strand.
ACGAGGGCGCCGGCTACACCCGCGAGGGCATGTACCGGGCCGAACTGGACTGCATCATGTTCAGCAAGGGTCTCAAGCCGTTCTGCGCCGCCTGCCGGACGCACCTCGAGCGGCTGGTCCGCCGCGCGGGGGAGACCGGCGTCACGCCATAGGCTCCGGCCGGCGCAGGTCCAGCAGGACGGTGGTGCCCCGGCCGGGCTCGCTGCGGGGAATGCTCAGGCGACCGCGGAACAGCCGCAGGCTCTCGCGGGAGCGGACCAGCCCGTAGCCGCCGTCGGGCCGGCGGCTGCCCTCGCCGGCCAGGACGCGCTCGCGGTCCTCCGGGGGGATGCCGCAGCCGGTGTCGTCCACCGTGACCAGGCAGCGCTCGCCCACCAGCTCCCACGCCACCGCCAGCCGGCGGGTCCCCATGCCGTGCATGGCGCGGATGGCGTTGCCCACCAGGTTGTCCAGGAGGAAGCCGAGGTCGTCCGGGTCCATGATCACCTCGGGGCCGGCCGGCGGCGTCCAGGTCTCGGGGTCCACCGCCTCGCCGGCCACCGTGACGGTGACCGCGGCCTCGGCCAGGGCACGGGCCTGGGCGCGCAGCACGCCGGCCACCACCGGCATCAGGGCGGTGCGCTCGCTCTGCTCGGCGTCCTCGCGCACGCGCCGGCAGCCGAGCTGGAGCGCGTCCTGGACCTCCCGCAGCCGGGTGGAGAGCGCGGGCAGTTCCGCGTCGCCGGCCTGCTCGTACCGATCGAGCAGCAACGCCAGCTCCGTCACCGACTCGGCCAGCGACGCCGCCCGGTGCTCCCGCACGCCGGTGCGGCGGGCCAGGCGCACCGTCTCGGTCAGCCGCGCGAGGGTGGTCTGGCGGGTGTCGCGCACCAGACGGCCGATGGCGTCGTCACGGCCGGTGCGCGGCCGCTGGCCCGCCATGGCGGCCTGGCTCTGCCACTGCAGCCGTTCGAGGTTCTCCAGGGTCCCGAACCGCTCGTGGCGCAGGACGCTCACGCGATCGAGCAGGCGCCGCCGTCGCTGGCGGATCACGGCGGGGTCGTCGGCCCGGCGGCGGCGCCAGGCCAGGCCGGCGGCGCCGCCGAGGACGGCCACGGCGATCGCGGCGGTCACCAGCGGCCAGCGCGCGGGTCGGCGGACCAGGCGGTACTGATGCTCGGGGTGGTGCGAGACCAGGAGGTGATGCTCGCCGGGGGCCACCTCCCAGGCCCGGGCCTCGGCCGCGGGAAAGCGCGACGCGTAGGCCACGGCGGCCAGGGGCCGGAGCCGATCATCGGTGACGACGATGCCGCGGGAGGTCACGTCGAGGACCAGCTCGGGTGCGGCGTCGCCGACCACGTCCACCACCTGCTGGACGAGGATCCGCTTGGGTGGGAACCGGGCCGTCGCCCGCACCGACAGCACGCCGTCGGCCAGCACGAGCTTCCAGACCGTGCCCTGGCTGCCGGCGACCACCACCGCGTCGCCGGCCGGGTCGGGCAGGACCTCGAGCCGGCCGGGAGCCTCGGGCAGTTCCCGGGCGGCCAGCCGCTGTCCGGTGGCCGCCCGCCAGACGGTCACCATGCCGGTGTCGTCGGGATCGTGCCGCGAGGAGGTCACGAGCTCGGCGACGCGGTCGCCGTCGAGATCGGCGAGCGCCAGGGTGGCGGCGGACGGTTCCCGCTCCAGGGCCCGTTGCCAGCGCAGGCGTCCGTCGGCGCCGATCACGTGGACGTGGCTGGAGTCGTCCGAGGCGCCGTTGATGCGGACCGGGGCGAGGTTGCCCACGCCGCGGCTGGCGATCAGGATCTCGCGGCGGCCGTCGCCGTCGACGTCGTGCAGCTGGCCGCTGGGTGCATACGGGGAGGGGCCGAGGGCATGGCTCCAGGCCACCGTGCCGCGGGCAGGATCGAGGGCCATCACGGCGCGGGCCTCGTGGTCGAAGCCGGCGGCCACCACCACCACCAGCCACTGGCCGCGGCCATCGGGGCGATCCACGCCGCCCAGGGCGGTCAGGCCCACGTCGTGCCGGCCGTCGGGGAAGCTGGCCTCCGGCGGCGGCGACCAGTCCATGACGGCGCGCTGGTCCCCGGTGCGCGGGTCCAGGACCCAGATGCGGAACCGCGTGCGCAGGGTGTCGCTGCCGATGGCCACCAGCTCGCTGCGGCCATCGCCGTCGAGGTCGTAGTCGGCGCCGAAGGTGGCCACCGGGCGGCGGAGGTGGAAGGGTGGCGGCAGGGGCTTCTGCCACGTGGCCGTGACGTGGCCACCGCGCGGCGTCTCGCAGAGGATGCTGAAGTCCTGGGGAAAGATGTGCTCGGCGAGCCCGTCCCCGTCCACGTCCAGCCAGGCGTGGGCGGGGCCGTCGCGGCCACGGGGGAAGTGCTGCGTGATGCCACGCAGCGGCAGCGGCTCGAGGCGGTAGGGCAGACCGTCGCGATCGGCGATGGGGTCCGCCGGCCCGCAGGCGGTCAGGCCCGTCAGGCCGACCAGGCTCACCAGGCCGATCAGGATGGCCGCGCCAGCCAGGGCCGCCGGTCCGGTGCGGA
>JAASSM010000107.1 GCA_021767885.1 bacterium
CCGCCCACGCCGGCGGCGCGGACGCCGCGGCGGTGGCCGCGGCGCTGCTGCGCGAGGCCCGGGCCATCCACGAGGAGGACGTGGCCATGAGCCGCGCGCTGGGGCGGGCGGGACAGGACCTGCTGCCCCGCCAGGGCGCGGTGCTCACGCATTGCAACGCCGGCGCCCTGGCCACCGGGGGCTACGGGACCGCCCTGGGCGTGGTGTACGCCGCGTGGGAGGCCGGCAAGGAGATCGCCGTCTACGCCGACGAGACGCGCCCCCTGCTGCAGGGCGCCCGGCTGACCGCCTGGGAGCTGCAGAACCAGGGGGTCCCGGTCACCGTGCTGCCGGACAGCGCGGCCGCCACGGTGCTGCGCCAGGGGCGCGTGGCGGCGGTGATCACCGGCGCCGACCGCATCGCCGCCAACGGGGACGCGGCCAACAAGATCGGCACCTACCCCCTGGCCGTGCTGGCCCGGCGCCACGGGGTGCCGTTCTACGTGGCGGCGCCCAGCTCCACCATCGATCCCGAGACCCCCACCGGGCAGACCATCGCCATCGAGCAGCGGGATCCCGACGAGGTCCACGGATACGGCCGCGAGCGGTTCACGCCGGCGGGCGTGGCGGCCTTCAATCCGGCCTTCGACGTGACCCCGGCCGAGCTGGTCGACGCCATCATCACCGAGCGCGGGGTCCTGCGGCCGCCGTATGCCATTCTTGACACCCTGGCGCGGGAATGCTAGATTTCCTGCCCCCGAGTCGAGAGTGAGGCAGGCGGGTGCCGCCCAGGCGGCATTTTTGCTTGTCCCTGAACGAGTTACGGTTTCGACGCTGCGAATGGCCGGCGCCGCGCCTCGGTGCGCTGCGGCCGGCTCGTGGCCGTGTCCGCCGGAGTTGTGGATCTGGCGGGCCGTTCCGGAGGCCAACGTGAAGACCTATTCGATGAAGCAGGCGGAGATCGCCAAGGACTGGCTGGTGGTCGACGCCACGGACATCCCGCTCGGCCGCCTGGCGACCCGCATCGCCACCTTCCTGCGTGGCAAGCACAAGCCCACGTTCCAGCCCAACCTCGACATGGGCGACAACGTGATCGTGATCAACGCGCAGAAGGTGAAGCTGACCGGCCAGAAGCTGGACCAGAAGGTCTATCTCCGTTACACGGGGTGGATGGGCGGCCAGAAGGCCACGCCCATGCGCACCATGATGGAGAAGCACCCCGACCGCGTGGTGGCCAAGGCCGTCTGGGGCATGATGCCCAAGACCCGGCTCGGCCGCCGGCAGATGACCCACCTGCGCGTCTATGCCGGGGCGGAGCACCCGCATCACGCCCAGCAGCCCAAGACCGTCGAGCTCGGAGGTTGAGAATCTTGGAGGAGAGGTATTACGCCACCGGCCGCCGCAAGACCTCGGTCGCGCGGGTCTGGCTGACCCAGGGCAATGGCAAGGTGACCGTCAACCGCCGCGAGGTGAAGGACTACTTCAGCGAGATGCAGATCCTGCACGCGCTGCAGCCGTTGCGCACCCTCGGCGTGGGGACGGATTTCGACATCTGGTGCACCGTCAAGGGCGGGGGCATCAGTGGTCAGGCCGGCGCCCTGCGCCACGGCCTGGCCCGGGCGCTCGTGGTGGCCAACGACGAGTTCCGCAAGCCGCTGCGCAAGGGCGGCTTCCTGACGCGGGATTCGCGCATGGTCGAGCGCAAGAAGTACGGTCAGCCGGGCGCGCGGAAGCGCTTCCAGTTCTCCAAGCGCTAGCGGCGACCGAACACGCACCCGGTACGAGGCGCGGGACAGGTGGCGCTCACGCGTTCATCCCGCGCCGTCGACCACCGGGGAGGATCAACCTGAACCAGGAGTGAACCGTCATGGCCAACGTCGGACTGCGCGACCTGCTCGAGGCAGGCGTCCACTTCGGGCACCAGACCCGCAAGTGGAATCCCAAGATGAAGCCGTACATCTTCATCGCCCGCGGCGGCATCTACATCATCGACCTGCAGAAGACCCTGCGGCAGCTCAACCGGGCCACCGATTTCCTGCGCGACGTCGCCGCCCGCGGCGGGACGGTGCTCTTCATCGGCACCAAGAAGCAGGCCAAGGTGGCCATCCGCGAGGCGGCCCAGAAGTGCGGCATGCCCTACGTGACCGAGCGCTGGCTCGGCGGCATGCTCACCAACTGGCAGACCATCTCGCAGCGGGTCGAGAAGATGGAGGACTTCGAGGCGATGATGCGCGACGGTCGCCTGGAGAAGCTCTCGAAGAAGGAGCAGCTCGAGGCCAACCGTTCCTACGAGAAGCTGCACAAGAACCTCGGCGGCATCCGCACCATGAAGAAGGTCCCCGACGCGGTCTTCGTGGTGGACACCGCGGAGGAGGAGACCGCCGTCCGCGAGGCCAACAAGCTGAACATCCCCGTCATCGGCATCGTCGACACCAACGCCGATCCCAACCTCATCAAGTTCCCCATCCCCGGGAACGACGACGCCATCCGCAGCATCAACCTGTTCGCCCGCGTGGTGGCCCAGTCCATCGAGGAGGGCAAGCAGGCCCGCGCCGAGGGCCGCGACCAGGTCGACATGGCCGCCGCCGCTCCCGCCGAGCCGCAGGCCACCGCCTCGCTCGAGGGCGATGCGAGCAAGGTCGCCGCGCCCACCCCCGCCACCGGCGCGGAGCCGGCCGCGGACAAGCCGGCAGAGGACAAGGCCGCGGAGAGCAACCCCGCGGAGACCAGGCCCGAGGCTTAAAAGGAACCAGGGAGAGACGACGGACATGGAAATCAACGCCAAGATGGTCAAGGAGCTCCGCGACGCCACCAACGCGGGCATGATGGATTGCAAGCGCGCGCTGCAGGAGTGCGGCGGCGATCTCGAGCAGGCCAAGGACTACCTGCGCAAGAAGGGCATCGCCAAGGCCGAGAAGAAGGCCGACCGCGCCACCGCCGAGGGCCTGGTGGGTTCCTACATCCACATGGGCGGCAAGGTGGGCGTGCTGGTGGAGGTGGCCTGCGAGACCGACTTCGTGGCCCGCACCGACGACTTCAAGGAGCTGGTGCACAACCTGGCCATGCACATCGCCGCGGCCAGCCCGGTCGCCGTCACGCGCGAGGAAGTGGATCCCACCCTCATCGAGAAGGAGAAGGAGATCTACGCGGCGCAGATGCGCGAGGAGGGCAAGCCGGAGGCGATGATCGAGAAGATCGTCGAGGGCAAGGTCGGCAAGTACTACTCCGAGGTGGTGCTCCTCGAGCAGAAGTACGTCAAGGATCCCGACATGACCATCGAGGACTACCTCAAGTCCGTGATCGGCAAGCTGGGCGAGAACATGCAGGTCAAGCGCTTCGCCCGCTTCGCCATCGGCGAATGAGTCGATGTTGCCGTACTCACGGGTGCTCCTGAAGCTCAGCGGCGAGGCCCTCGCCACCGAGCAGGAGCAGTTCTCGCACGAGAAGCTGACCGGCCTGGCGCAGGTTCTGCACCAGGCCGTGCAGCGTGGGGTCCAGGTGGGCGTGGTGTGTGGCGCGGGGAACATCTTCCGCGCCCGCCAGGCCAACCTGGGCGTCATGGGCCGGGTCACCGCCGACCACGTGGGCATGCTCGCCACGATGATGAACGCGGCGGTCCTGCGCGACTACCTGCGCGCCGAGGGCCAGCGGGCGGTGATCTTCGCGCCGCGCGAGCAGCACCCGCTGGCCCGGCCCTTCGCCCGCGACCGCGCGCTGGAGCTGATCAAGGACGGCACGGTGCTCGTCTTCGCCGGCGGCACCGGCAACCCCTACTTCACCACCGACTCGGCCGCGGCACTCCGGGCCCTGGAGATCTCCGCCGACGGGCTGCTCAAGGGCACCCAGGTGGATGGGGTTTACGACCGCGACCCGCACCGGTATCCTGAGGCGAAACGGTTTGCGCACCTGACCTACGACGAGGTGCTCGCGCGCAAGCTGCGCGTCATGGACCTGACCGCCATCACGCTCTGCGCCGAGGGCAACCTCGCCGTGACGGTCTTCGACATCTCCGACCCGGAGAACCTGCTCCGGATCCTCGACGGCGAGAGCCTGGGGACCCGGATCACAAAGGAGCCGCCGCAATGAGCAAGGACGTCCTGGAGAACACCGAACTGGAGATGGCCGAGGCCCTGGACGCGGTGAAGCGTCGCCTCGGCAAGCTGCGCACCGGCAAGGCGTCGCCCGCCCTGCTGGACGGGGTCATGGTGGACTACTACGGGGCGCCCACGCCGCTGAAGCAGCTGGCGACGGTGGCCGCGCCGGAGGCCCGCCTGCTCACCGTCAAGCCCTTCGACCGGGGCTCCATCGGCGCCATCGAGAAGTCCATCCAGGCCGGCAACCTGGGCCTGAATCCCTCCAACGACGGCATGATGATCCGTATCCAGATCCCCGAGCTCACCGAGGAGCGTCGTCGCGAGTTCACCAAGCTGGCCCGCGAGATCGGCGAGGACGGCAAGGTGGCCGCCCGCCGCGCCCGGCAGGACGGCAACGACGCCCTGAAGAAGGAGCTCAAGGACAGCGAGATCACCGAGGACGAGCACCACGCCGAGCGGGAGCAGATCCAGGAGCTCACCGACCGCTTCTGCGCCGAGATCGACCAGGTGGTCAAGGCCAAGGAAGCGGAGATCATGGAGATCTAGCATGGCCGCCGGCGACCGCTACCGCGAACTCGACGACGAGCAACTCGCGTCCGAGCTGGTCGCCCGGGGAGGCCTGCCGCGGCACGTGGCCATCATCATGGACGGCAACGGACGCTGGGCGCGCCGGCGGCACCTGCCGCGCGCCGCCGGACATCGCGCCGGCCGCCACTCGGTGCGGGCGGCCGTGCGGGTCTGCTCGCGGCTGGGCATCGAGGTGCTCACCCTCTACACCTTCAGCCAGGAGAACTTCCGCCGTCCGCAGGCGGAGGTGCGGGCGCTGTGGTCGTTCCTGGAGGAGGCGCTGGTGGCGGAGTGCGACGAGCTCCGCGAGCGGGGCGTCCGCCTCCTGGTGTCCGGGGACGTGGCGCAGCTGCCTCCGCGGGCGCAGGAGGCGCTGGACACCGCCGTCTCCCGCCTCGCCGGCGGCGAGGGCCTGACCCTGAACCTGGCGCTGGCCTACGGCGGTCGGCAGGAGATCGTGCGGGCGGCGCGGCGTCTGGCGGAGCGCGTGGCGGCGGGGGAGCTGGCTCCCGCGGACATCGACGAGGCCGCGCTGCGTGGCGAGCTCTACCATCCCGAGGTGCCCGATCCGGACCTGGTGATCCGCACCAGCGGCGAGTGCCGGCTGAGCAACTTCCTGGTCTGGCAGTCCGCCTATGCCGAGCTGCTGATCTCGCCGGTCCTGTGGCCGGATTTCCGCGAGCGTCATCTCATGCTCGCCATGGACGAGTACCTCTGCCGGGAGCGGCGGTTCGGCGGCGTCGACGGCGCGGCCACGGCCGACGACACCGCGGCCTCACCCTCGGTCCTCGACCCCGCCCGCTGGAAGCGCCTGCTGGGGAATCGGTCGTGACGGGGGCGCGGCCGCCGTTGCTGCGCCGGTTCCTGCAGGCGGGCATCGTGCCGAGGCTGGTGGCCATCCTGGTGGGCGTGCCCTGCCTCTACGTGATCACCGACCGCGGCGACATCTTCTTCCTGCTGCTGGTGGACCTGATCATCCTGCTCGGCCTGACGGAGTTCTTCCACTTCATGGAGGCCAAGGGCTTCCGCCCGTCCCGCCTGCTGGGCTACGCGGCGGCGGTGGCCGTGACCCTGCACGTGTTCCATGGCGGGCCGGCACTGACGCTGATCGTCACCGCCATCCTCGTGCTGATCATGATCCGCGAGGTGTTCCGGCCCCACGTGGAGGAGGCCCTCACCAACATCGCCGTCACCGTGCTCGGGGTGATGTACGTGGGCTGGCTGGGCAGCCATTTCGTGCTGCTGCGCGAGTTGCCCGCCAGCCGTGGACTGGACGATGCCCTGGGCGCGGAGCTGGTCTTCTTCGCCGCGCTCATGATCTGGGCCTGCGACACGGCGGCCTACGTGGTGGGGATCCTGGTGGGCGGCCGCAAGCTCATCCCCCACGTCAGCCCCAGCAAGACCTGGTCGGGGGCCGTCGGCGGCGTGGCGGGAGGGACCCTGGCCGGCTGGCTCTGCGCCATCACCTTCCTGGGGGTGGTCACGCCGCTGGCTGGTGCGCTGCTGGGCCTGGCCAGCGCGGTGCTCGGGCAGCTTGGCGACCTGGTCGAGTCGCTGCTCAAGCGCGATGCCGGGCTCAAGGACTCCGCCCAGCTCATCCCCGGCCACGGGGGGATCCTCGACCGCGTGGACTCCCTCCTGTTCACCGTGCCCATGCTCTACTACTGGTTCCGTTTCGTGGGGTTGTGATGGCGCTCTACCCGTTCGCTCCGCCACGGCGGCTGCCCGAGCCGCTCTCCCTGGCCGTCCTGGGCGCCACCGGCAGCATCGGCGAGCAGACCCTCGACCTGGTGCGGATGTTCCCGGACCGGCTGCACCTGACCGCGGTGGCCGTCCATCGCCGCTGGGAGGATCTCGCCCGGGCCCTCGCCGACGTGCCGGGGCCGGCCCCCCTGGTGGTGGTGGAGGATCCCGGCGCCCGGGACGCCGCCGCCCGGGCGGGCGTCTTCGGCGCGCGGCTCCTGCCGGACGCCGGCGCCACGGCGCTGGCCGCCATGCCCGAGTCCGGCGCGGTGGTGGTCAACGGGATCGTGGGGGCGGCGGGCCTGGCGCCCACCCTGGCGGCCGCGGGCCGCGGGGCGC
>JAASSM010000108.1 GCA_021767885.1 bacterium
CGCCCGGGACTGGGGCGTGATGCTGCACCGGTTCCTCGAGTACCACCTGCCAGGCTACCGGCTGCCGGCGGCCCTGGCCCTGCTGCGGACCGGGCGCCGACCCGGCGCCGCACCGACCAAGGACGGGAGCTGATGGACTACCAGGACATGATCGCCGCCCTGCAGGACTTCTGGCGCGCCCGCGGCTGCGTCGTGGTCCAGCCCTGGAACTCGGAGGTGGGGGCCGGGACGTTCAATCCCAACACCTTCCTGCGCGCCCTCGGACCGGAGCCCTGGCGGGTGGCCTACGTGGAGCCGAGCAAGCGGCCCAAGGACGGCCGGTATCTCGAGAATCCCAATCGCGTCCACCAGTTCCTGCAGTACCAGGTGCTGCTCAAGCCCAACCCCGCCGACAGCCAGGAACAGTACCTGGCGTCGTTGCGGGCCATCGGCATCCAGCCCGAGCAGCACGACATCCGCTTCGTGGAGGACGACTGGGAGTCGCCCACCCTCGGCGCGGCGGGCCTGGGCTGGGAGGTGTGGCTGGACGGCATGGAGATCTCCCAGTTCACCTACTTCCAGCAGGTGGGCGGCGTGCGCTGCAAGCCGGTGGCGGTGGAACTGACCTACGGCCTGCTGCGCATCGCCATGTTCCTGCAGGGCTGCGATCACGTGAAGGACCTGCGCTGGGGCGGCGGCCTGACCTGGGGCGAGGTCCAGGGCCAGTTCGAGAAGGAGTTCAGCGCCTTCAACTTCGAGCACGCGGACGTGGACCAGTACCGGCGGAACTTCGAGGAGAAGGAGGTCGAGGCCGGCCGCCTGCTGGACGCCGGCCTGGTCTATCCGGGGTACGACGCCGTGATCAAGTGCAGCCACCTGTTCAACGTCCTGGAGGCCCGCGGCGCCATCTCGGTCACCGAGCGCACGGGCTACATCGCGCGCGTGCGCAACCTGGCGCGCCGTGCGGCCCGGGCCTACGTCGACAGCCGGGAACAGCTCGGCTTTCCCCTGCTGGCCAAGGATGGAGAGAGCGCATGAGCGACCGCCAGGACCGCCGGCCCTTCCTGCTGGAGATCGGCAGCGAGGAGATCCCCGCCCGCTTCATCCCCACCGCCATGACGGCCATGGCCGAGCGTCTGGCCGGGCTGCTGGCCGCCGAGCATCTGGCCCACGAGCCGCTGCGGGTGCAGGCCACGCCCCGACGGCTGGTGGTGCTCTGCGATGGGCTGGCCGTGCGCCAGCCGGATCGCGAGGAGGAGGTCAAGGGGCCGCCGGTCGCCATCGCCTTCGACGCCGAGGGCCGGCCCACGCGCGCCGGCGAGGGGTTCGCCCGCAAGATGGGCGTGGACCTCGCCGACTGCGGCCGCGGCCAGGACCAGCGGGGCGAGCATCTGCTGGTCCGGCGCCGGCTGCCCGGGCGCGACGCGGCGGCCGTGCTCGGCGAGCGCCTGCCCGAGCTGATCCTCGGCCTGCCCTTCCGCAAGACCATGCGCTGGGGCACGCTGGACATCGAGTACGCCCGGCCGCTGCAGTGGCTGGTCTGCCTGCATGGCGAGCAGGTGGTGCCGCTGCGCGTCGGCGACCTGGCCAGCGGACGGGTCACCCGGGGCCACCGCACCCTGGCCGCGGACCGCACGGCGGAGATCGCCACCGCCAGCGACCACGCCGCGGTGATGGCCACGCTCGGCGTGGTGCCCGATCCGGACGCGCGCCGGGCGCGCATCCGCGAGCAGGCCGCGGCGGCCCTCGCCCCGCTGGGCGCGGGCGCGGACCTGCGGGAGGATCCGCAGCTGCTCGAGGAGGTGGTGTTCCTCTGCGAGCACCCCACGGCGTTCCTGGGCCGGTTCGACGCGGACTTCTTCGCCCTGCCGCCGGAGGTGATCGTCACCGCCCTCAAGGAGCACCAGCGGTACTTCGCCGTGGTGGACCCCGGCGGCGTGCTGCAGCCGGCGTTCGTGGCCGTCCGCGACGGCGGGCCGGATCATCTGGACAGCGTCCGGGCGGGCAACGAGCGGGTGCTGCGCGCCCGGCTCGCCGACGCCCTGTTCTACTGGCGCTTCGACCAGCAGCGCACCCCGGACGACCACGCCGCGGCCCTGCGCGACGTCACCTGGCTGGAGGGCTTCGGCAGCGTGGGCGACCAGGTCCAGCGCGCCGGACGGCTGGCCGAGCACCTCTGGAGCCGCGGTCTGGGCGACGGCGAGCCGGTCCCGGCGCGGCTGCAGCGTGCGGCCCGCCTGATGCGGTTCGATCTGGTGACCGAGATGATCAAGGACGGCAAGGAGTTCACCCGTCTCGAGGGGCTCATCGCCGCCCGCTACGCCGCGGCCGCGGGCGAGGATCCCGTGGTCTGCCGGGCCCTGGAGCAGAGCCAGTGGCCGCGGGGCGCCTCCGATGCCCTGCCCGAGGACCGCATCGCCAGCGCGCTGTCGGTGGCCTGGCGCCTGGACACGCTGGCCGGCTGCTGGCTGGCCGGATTCGAGCCCACGGGGGCCAAGGATCCCTACGCCCTGCGCCGCCACGCCCTGGCCGTCCTGCGGATCCTGGTGGACCTGTCGGCCCGCGTGGACCTGGCGGCGGCCCTGGATGCGGCCCTGGCGCCGTACGCCGGGATCCGCCCGGAGGCGGACCTCGCGGCCACCCGCGAGGCGATCCTGGACTTCATCATCGTCCGGCTCGAGGGCTGGCTGGTGGACGGACAGGGCGCCGATCAGGCCGTCGCCCGGGCGGTGCTGCCCCTGCGTGGCCACGATCCGGCCGACGCGGTGGCCTGGGTCCGGGCCCTGGACCGGTTCCGGGAACGGGAGGATTTCTTGCTCCTGGCCACGGGATTCAAGCGCTGCGCGAACATCCTGCAGGGCGAGACCTTGCCGGCGGCGGAGCGATCGGCGGCGACCGAGCGCTGGCGCCGCGGCGGCCAGGGGGCCGCGGGCGAGGATCTCGGGGCGCTGGTCGAGCCGGCGGCCGTGGCGCTGCGCGACGCCGTCGCCGCCGCGGTTCCCGGGCTGCTCGCCGCCGAGGCGGCCGGCGACTACGTGGCGGTATTCCAGACACTTTCGGGTTTCGGGCCCATCATCGACCGCTTCTTCGACGAGGTGCGGGTCAACGCCGACGAGGTGGAGATCCGGCAGCGGCGCCTGGCGTTCCTGCGCGAGATCCACGCGCTCTTCCTGCGCTACGCCGACTTCAGCCTGGTGGCCCCGGATTAGACGTCGCAGCCACCGTCCCGCGATCGCCCCCGGCCGTCCGGCCGGGGGTTTTCTTTTGGAGAACACCGTACTCTTTTTTGCACAAAGACTATTGACGGCCCCCGGGGGGTCCTGTAAGGTAATCGATGCGACTCATGGGCAAATGGTTCCCAACCCCTGTGAGGATGCGTTGTCCTTGCCTTTCCGCTCGTTAGCATCACTTGACACGTTCACTCGTCACCAAGGTCTGCGAAACATCAGAGGAGGACTCTCTCGCGACGTGTGCGGCCCTGGTCGCACGAAAAGGACGGACGCAAGAGGGAACACTTGTCTGCTCCGACATCGGGCGTCGGCAACTTCGTCGCCGGCGCAAGGAGATTGTTCGCCAATCCATGTGTTGACACAGGTCAACGATGGGGGGAAAAGCATGAAGCGATTTGTTCTGTTCGCCGCTCTGTCTCTGGCGCTGATCGCCAGCGGTGCGCTCGCGGACACCGTGGACCAGAAGGTCATGGTCCGTGGTGGCTGGGGCACGCTGCACGGCCAGGCGATCAACACCGCCAAGGCCGACGTCGAGACGACTTACGTCCTCGGTGGCCCCGACTCGTTCGAGGGCAAGTTCGAGGACCAGTTCGGCAACCCTGACTGGCAGGGCTGGACCAGCGAGGACCTCACGTTCTCGTCGGATTCGTTCTGGCAGGTCAGTGACTTCAACGCCGTCAACGGCGTCTACTCCATGTGGTGTGGCACCGACTTCAACGGCGACCCTGGCTACGGCAACGGCTGGAACCAGAACCTGGTTCTCACCTACACGGTTCCCGATCCCGGTGCCAACAGCACCGTGCAGTGGAGCATGACGGTGCAGAACGACACCGAGCCGGCCTATGACTACACCTTCCTCGAGGTCAACAAGGCGGGGATCTGGGAAGTGCTCCAGCAGTACGATGGCGCGCGCATCCTGAACCCCAACGAGACCATCAACTTCACCCCGAGCGACTACACCGGCTCTGGCGGCGACCAGATCCAGCTCCGCGTCCGCGTCAACTCGGACGGTGGCTGGTCGGACGAGGACGGCCTCTGGCCGACCGACGGCGCCTGCCAGATCGACGACATCCTCGTGACCGTGGACAACGGCAGCGGCCCGGTGACCGTGGACGACGAGGACTTCGAGGATCAGGTCAGCGACAACTGGATCCCCGTGCTGGATCCGGGCGTGGGCGACTACGCGGCGCTGTACACCAACCTCGAGGACGAGGATCCCTGCCGGACCAACTTCAGCGCCCAGGCGGCCTTCGTGGACAACGGCATCGTGGTCCCCGGGACCGGCGGCTCGCTGTGCACCACCTGGTGCTACGGCCCGGACGGGTTCATCGTCAACAACACCGGTGGCCTGATGGGCCCCGACTTCCACATCCACAACATCATCAAGAGTCCCGTGAAGCCGTTCCCCGCCGGTGCGGATGCGGCCTACGTGACCTTCGACGTGTACCGTCACGAGGAGCTGGGTGCGCCGGGTACCTGGCCGGGCATGTTCTACGAGTGGTTCGTGCGCTCGGTCAACACGGGTGATCCCGCGGACATCGAGTCGGCGGCCTGGCAGAACCGCAACTTCGTGCAGTACGGCGGTCCCGACTACCTGCGTCAGCGGGAGGACGTGACCGACCTGCTGGTGCAGGGCCGGACCCACGTCCAGGTGGGCCTGACCGTGTACGAGCTGGGCTACAACTGGGGCTGGATCGGTACCGACGGTACCCCGGCGCCGTACTTCGACAACGTGGCGTTCGTCGCCTACCCGTTCGGCGGGCCTGGCATCAGCACCCGTGACATCGACATCGCCAACGACAGCTTCCCGGCCGCTGGCGACTTCGACTTCACCAACCTCGAGAACAACGCCATCCGCTTCGACATGGCCAACAACATCGCCCCCAACGGCCAGGCGAACGACCCCGGTGACTCCATCACCGTGGACATCGCCGCCGTGCGGAGCGGCACGCAGCTGGTCGAGTACCCGAAGCTGGTCTTCCGCATGAAGGCCAACCCGGTCTTCGACGGCGTTCGCGACCTCACCGGTCTGAACACCGTGGAGATCGAGCCCGGGATCATCGAGGGCTGGGTGTACGGTGACACCACGCGCAACGCCCAGGGCGCCGTCATCGAGGATCGCTGGAACTTCGATCTTCCCGACAGCGGCTTCTTCTACCCTGGCGACGTGATCCACTACTACATCGAGGCCGAGGACACCGACGCGGGCATCAGCACCCTGCCGGGCGACCTCGATGGCTTCGGTAACTTCGACCACGACCTCAGCTTCGACAGCGACTTCATCGTCCGCGGTCTGCCCACCCTGTTCTCGGCCTCGTCCGGGGACCATCCGTCGATCCTCTTCTGGAACGACTTCGGCGACCGTGGCGGCGAGAACGAGTGGCTGTTCGCGCTGCAGAACCTCGGGTTCATCGAGGGCGTGGATTACGACCTGTACTACACCAACGGTCCGTCCAGCGGTGTGGGTAACGGTCTCGGCGGTCGCGCCACCAGCGCGCTGCTCGATGGCTACAGCACCCTGCTGTACACCTCGGGCGATCTGTCGACCAACCTGCTGGCCAACGGCGACCTCGAGAACGATCCCTCCCAGGATCTGACCGTGGTCACCAACTGGCTGAACCGTGGCGACAAGAACGCGTTCATGACCGGTGACGACCTGGTGACGGGTCTGCTCGACGCTGGCGCCCTCGGCCAGGCGTTCGTGAACGACTACTTCAACGTCAACTACGTCAACAACTCGGTGCGGAGCTTCATCGCGAACCAGACCGCGCCGCTGGTCAAGACCATTGCGGGCAACGGCTTCATCGCCGACGTCGACGAGTGGATCGCCTATGGCGGCTGCCTCGGCATCAACACGTTCGACGCCTTCGAGCCCAACAGTGGCACCACCCTGATCGCCGAGTTCACCGATCCGCAGGGCAACGGTGGCGCGTACCCGTACGCGGCGGCGACCTACTACAACAACTCCTCCAACAACGCGGACGTGGTCCTCATGGCCCACGACTTCATGTTCCTGTACAACGCTCCGGGTTGGGCCCCGCCGGCCGGCTTCGAGGGTGTCGCGGCGCGCGCGGTCGTGCTGGACAACATCCTCTCGGTCTTCGGCGAGTCCCCCAACCCCGGTGGCCCGGGTCCGGTGGGCGTGACGCCTGACGCGCCCCTGGCCGTGAGCAACTTCCCCAACCCGTTCAACCCGCAGACGACCATCAAGCTGAACCTGCCCCGCGCGGGCGAGGTCAGCCTGAAGGTGTTCAACGTCCGCGGTGCGCTGGTCCGGACCCTGGTCGACGGCCAGATGGCTGCTGGCGAGCACAGCATCATCTGGGACGGCAAGACCGATTCCGGCGACCAGGCCGCCTCGGGTGTCTACTTCTACGAGACCCGTGCGAACGGTGAGGTCAAGGTCAACAAGATGGCCCTCGTGAAGTAAATCCCCTCGCGGGACCTTCACGGTCATCCGACCGACCCGGCGGCGGCC
>JAASSM010000109.1 GCA_021767885.1 bacterium
AGGTGGTACTCGAGGAACCGGTGCAGCATCACGCCCCAGTCCCGGGCGACCGACCGGCTCAGCGGCCGGTCCGGCCACCGGGCCGGCGCCGCCGCGAGCTCCGGCCAGACGGCGAGGGCCTCCGCTCCGAGGGGCCGCGCGCCGGCCACCGCGCCGCCGCTGGCGCAGGCCGCGCAGACCAGACCGCCGGCGGCGGGGCTGAACCACAGCGCCCCGCCGGCCACCTGGGCCAGGTCCCGGCCACAGGGCACGCAGGCCTCCAGGGCCGGCCGCGTCCCCTGCAGGTCCAGGAGCGCGGCCTCGAAGGCATAGAACAGGGCCGCCTCGCGGCCCGGCCCCGCGCAGGATAATACCTCCACGTAGGCCTGGCAAAGCGCGAAGAGTCCGGCCTCGTGGCCGTGGCCCGGACGGCAGCGGTCCACCATCTCCAGGGCGGCCTGCAGGTAGGCGGTCTTCTCCAGGGTGGGGGCGCTGGCCAGCGGATCGCGCAGCAGCGCGCCGCCACGCAGGTACTGCAGCTCCCGGGCCGGGTCCAGGGAGAACTCCAGCTCGCTCAGCCGACCCGGCTGCACCAGGGGCCGCAGCCGCGACCGCGTCTGCCGCGCCCCCTTGGCCACCAGGCGCAGCAGGCCGTGCTCCTCGGTGAGCACCGACGCGACCAGGCTGGTCTCCCCCGTGGGCCAGATCCGCAGCACCAGGGCGCGGTCGCTCCCCGACGGACGCGGCAGGACGCTCACGACACCGCGCCCGGCCCCAGGCTCAGCAGCAGCGTGGCCAGACCCAGGTAGATGAGCAGGCCGAAGATGTCGTTGGCGGTGGTGATGAACGGGCCGGTGGCCACGGCGGGATCGGCGCCCACCCGGTGCAGGAGCAGGGGGATGCCCGTGCCCACGCTGGCGGCGAAGACGATCACCAGGAGCATGGACAGCGCCAGCACGGCGGCCAGGTGGACGTCGCCCACCACCACCCCGCAGACCAGGAACAGGCACGCCCCGACCACCACCCCGATCATCAGCGAGGTGGACAGCTCCCGCAGCAGGTGCCGGCCGAGCTGGTAATGATGCACCTCGCCGGTGGCCAGGCCGCGCACCACCACCGAGCTGGTCTGGATGCCCACGTTGCCGGCCATGGCCATGATCACCGGGATGAAGAACGACAGCGCCACCATGCTCGCCAGGCTCTGCTCGAAGTGCTGCAGCACCATGATCGCCCCGACCTGGCCGCCCAGGCCGCCGAGGAGCCACGGCAGACGCGAGCGGGCCACGCGCGCGGGCGATTGCTCGCCGAACTCGGCGATGGACACGCCCGCCATGTGGGCCATGTCCTCGGTGGCCTCCTCCTCGAGGACGTCCATGACGTCGTCCACGGTGATCCGCCCCACGAGCCGGTGACGGTGGTCGAGCACCGGCAGCGAGATCAGGTCGTGGGTCATCATGTACTGGGCCACCTCCTCCTGGTCGAGGTCCACCTCCACGTAGAGCGGATCGGCCTCCATGACCTCGGCGATGGGCGTGCCCGGAGGCGAGAGCAGGAGCCGGAACAGGGGCATGCGCCCCACGAGGCGATCCCGCTCGTCCAGCACCCACACGTAGTGCATCTCCGCGAGCTCGTCCTGGTCCAGCTCCCGCAGCCCCGCCACGGCCTCCCCGCAGGTCTGGTCGTCCCGGCAGGTGGCCATCTCCTTGGCCATGATGCCGCCGGCGGACTCGGGCGGGTAGCGCAGCAGGTCGCTGACCTCCTGGCGCTCCTCCTCCTCCATGGCCTCGAGGATGCGCTGCTGCTGATCGGGATCGAGCTCGCCGATGACGTCGGTGGCGTCGTCCGAGGGCATCTCCTCGAGGATGTCGGCGATGGCATCGTGATCGAGGAGATCGAACAGCGCGGTGGTGCTGCGGTTGTCGATCTCCGCGAGGACCTCGGCCAGCGGCTCGGGCGGCAGCTGCTGCAGGACCTGGACGGTCTCCTCGGCGCTGAACGGGCGCAGGATCTCGGACAGGTCGCCCGGCGAGAGCTCGGCCGCGAGCTGGGCCACGGCGGGCTCGTCCTCGGCGGCGATCAGCTCGAGGAAGCGCTGGGCATACTGGAAGCGCTCGGCGTCCAGGTTGGACGGATCGAGGGTGCGCTCGGGCTCGCGGGCCTCGGGAACCTCGGGCTGGCGGGGGTCGGTCATGGGTGTTCCTCGGACGGGGACTGGCGGCCGGCCAGCAGGACGGCGGCCTCGCGCAGCGACGTGGCGGAGTCCGGCGGCATCACCGAGCCGCCGGAGATGATCAGGCGGATGCCCTCCTCGATGGTGAGGGGCAGGACCACGGCATCCTGCCGCGGGACCAGCAGCATGTAGCCGCTGGTGGGATTCGGCGTGGTGGGCAGGAAGATGCTGAACAGATCGTGGCCGGGCTCGTCGTAGGTGACGAACCCCAGGCTGTAGCAGCCGCGGCGCGGGTACTCGAACAGCACCACCTGCTGGAACGCCGAGCGCTTGTCGGTGAGGAACACCGAGGCGATCTGCTTGGTGGCCGTGAAGATGCTCTTGACCACCGGGATGCGCTCGATCACGCGCTCGACCAGGTTGAAGAACGCCACGCCCACCAGGCTGCGGGTCATCAGGCCGATGACCACGATGATCAGGAGCAGGGCGGCGAAGGCGATGGAGGTCAGCACGAAATCCGGATAGCTCTCCGCCAGCCCCGGGATCCGCTGCAGCCACGGCCGCAGCGAGGCGTCGATGAGCCGGTAGCCGTTGACCAGGATCC
Organism: bacterium; assembly: GCA_021767885.1. Next base: position 2,754 of record JAASSM010000109.1, read on the forward strand.
AGGCCGTGATGGCCAGCGGCGTGATGGCCAGCAGGCCGGTCAGGAAGTGTCGCTGCAGCTGCTTCAGCACCTCAGTCGCCTCCCCGCTCCCCCGCCGGCGGCGCGGTGGCGTCCGCGTCCTGGTCCACGGGACGGGGCCAGCCGGGCAGCGGGTCCGGCGCATGGATCACGGCCAGGACGATGCGCTGTTCCTCCACGCGCTCCACCGTGACCGCCAGTCCGGCCACCTCCACCGTATCGCCGGGTTCGGGCACGTTGCCCGCCGCCTCGTAGATGAGGCCGCCGAGGGTCTCGCTCGATTCCTCCTCCTCGGCATCCAGCACCGGACGGCCGAGGACCTCGGCCAGGTCCTCCAGGCCGATCTTGGGATCCACCCGCAGCGAGGTGGGATCGAGCCAGGTGTAGAGCGGCTCCTCGGTGTCGAACTCGTCCTCGATCTCGCCGACGATCTCCTCGAGCACGTCCTCCAGCGTGACGATGCCGGCCGTGCCGCCGTACTCGTCCACCACCAGGGCCATGTGGATGCGCTTGGCGCGGAACTCGTCCAGCACCTCGTCGATCTTCTTGCTCTCGGGGATGAAGTAGGCGGGCCGGGCGAGGTCGGCCAGGCCGTGGCCGTCGGCCTCGAACCGCCCGTCGCGCACCAGGCCGAGCAGGTCCTTGGCGTAGAGCACCCCCACCACGCGGTCGATGCTCCCGTCGTAGACGGGCAGACGCGAGTGCCGGCACGCGTTCACCGTGGCGACCACCTCGTCCAGGGGCGTGGCCTGCTCGAAGGCCACCATGTCGATGCGCGGCACCATGATCTCGCGGACGGCCGTGTCGTGGAAGTCGAAGATGCTGCGGATCATCTCCCGCTCCTCGGCATCCAGGTCCACGTCGGTCTCGTGGTCGCGGATCAGGCTGCGGATCTCCCCGCTCGAGAGCAGGGGCTGCGCCTCGGCCGCCCAGAGCGTGTCGTCCAGCCGGTCCATCAGCAGCAGCAGCAGCGCCGCCCAGGGCCGCAGGATCAGCACCAGCGGCCAGGCCAGCAGGCCCACGGTCCGCAGGTAGCCCACGGCGGTCCCCGCGGCCATCATCTTCAGCAGCAGCGCGCCCAGCGTCCAGGCCAGCACCACGAGGATCACGAACACCGTCAGCAAGCGCGGCGCCGCCGCCTCGGGCCAGGCCCCGGCCAGCAGGCGCCCCCAGGCCACCACGCCGAGGGTGGTGAGGATCAGGTAGAGGCTGCTGACCGCCACCTGGAAGCGGCGGCCCTCGGCCAGGTACCGCCGCACCACCGGCCCGAGCCGGGACTCCTCCAGCAGCCCGTTGCGGTGCAGCGCGCTGAGCCGATGGTACGCGGTGAGCAGGCCCGCGGTCAGCATGGCGCCGAGATAGCAGCTCGCGCCCAGCACCAGGGTGCCGGCGCCGGATGCCGCCGCGTCGTTCATGAGCCCTCCGTTTCCTCGCCCGCCAGCGGGTGCGACAGGTCCTGGCTCGCCAGCAACCGGGACTCGCACGCCCGCATGGCCGCCTGCTGCGCGTCGGTGTCATGGGTCCAGCCCAGGACGTGCAGCGCACCGTGGATGAGCAGGAGCGCCCACTCGGCGACGAGATCCCAGCCCTCCCGGGCGCAGCGATCGGCCACGAAGCGTGGCGCCAGGATCACCTCGCCGACGATGACCGGACCGGCGGCGTCGGCCGGGGGCACCCACAGGTCGGTGGCCGCGTCGCCGCAGCCGGCCGGCAGGTGCGGCTCGCCCTCGCCCGCCTCCTCGAGGTACGAGAAGGACAGCACGTCGGTGACGCCCTCGCCACCGTACCAGCGCCCGTAGAGGTCACCCATGACGGGATCCTCCACCAGCACCAGATCCAGGATCCACTCCGGTCTGCCCAGCGGCGCCACCAGCGCCGCCAGCCGCCCGGTGGCCAGCGGCAACGGCCGGGGCTCGCGGCGCTGATCGATCAACTCGAGCTTCACGGCTCCACGCTCCGCGTCGGCGGCTTCTCCTCCTCCCGGCTCCGCTGGCCGGGGTAGGCGATGCGCGCGTGATGGATCCCGGTGAGCAGGGGCACGAACGCCTCCCGGATCCGGGCCAGGTCGCTGAGGGTGAGGTTGGATTGGTCGAGCTCGCCGCTCAGCATGCGCTTGTCGCAGATCTGCTTGGTGATCTCCTTGATCCGGCTGGGCGTGGGCTTGGGCAACGACCGCGTCGCCGCCTCCACCGCGTCGGCGAGCATGAGCACCGCCGTCTCCCGGCGCTGCGGCTTGGGCCCGGGGTAGCGGAAGTCGTCCACCTTGACGGTCTCGTTGCCGTCGCCCTCGAGCGCCTTGTGATAGAAGTACTCCATCACCTGCGTGCCGTGATGCTCGGGGATGAAGTCGATCACCTCCTGCGGCAGGCGCCAGCGGCGAGCCAGCTCGATGCCGTCGCGCACGTGCGAGGCGATGATCAGCGCGCTCATGCTCGGGCTCAGCTCGTCGTGCTTGTTGCGGCCCTGGCCCGGCCGCTGGTTCTCCACGTAGTAGTCCGCCTTGAGCATCTTGCCGATGTCGTGGAAGAGAGCGCCGACCCGCACCTGCAGGGCGTTGGCGTCGATGGCCCGCGCCGCCTGCTCCGCCAGCTGGCTCACCACCTGGCTGTGATGGTAGGTGCCCGGAGACTCGAGGGCCATGCGCTTGAGCAGGGGATGGTTCAGGTCCGACAGCTCGAGCAGCGTCAGGTCCGAGCAGATCCCCACCAGCGGCTCGATCAGCGGCAACAGGAACAGCGCGAACGCCACCGCCACCGCCGGGGCCAGCAGGGCCACCAGCAGCTCGCCACCCAGGTCGGCGGGCGCCATGCCGTCGGTGAAGCGCACCACGAGCAGGAGAGCCACCGAGGTGAGCGTCAGGAAGCCGATGATCTGGTAGAACTGGCTGCGCTTCTGGATCCGCCGCACGGCCACCACCGTGGCCAGGCCCAGCAGCGTCAGGGCGGTCAGGTCCCGCGGGCGCGCCTCCGGCAGGATGGACAGCAGCGCCACCAGCAGCACCGTGGTGGCGAACCCCACCTGGTCCTTGAACAGGACCGTGGCCAGCAGGGCCACCAGGGCCACCGGCACCGCGAAGGGCCCCAGGCCGGGCTCGCCCAGGGCGAACGCGGCGGCCGCCAGGCCGAGGGCGAGGAAGATGAGCAGGGCCAGCAGGCGGCGCCAGGCGCAGAGCAGTTCCGGGAAGTAGACCCAGCCCACCCAGCCGAACAGCGCCAGGACCGCCAGCAGCGCGGCCAGCCGCATGGTCACCGCCAGCGTCCGCGCAGCCGGCCCGGCGGTGGACGACCGCTCGCTCCGCAGGTGCTCGCGCAGGGCGTCGAGGAATCGCGCCTGCTCCTCGGTGACGCGATCGCCGGCGCCGACGATCTTCTCGCCCTTGATGAACTCCCGCACCGCGGGCACCGACGCGCGTGCCTCGTTCTGGCGCGCGAGGGTCTCCTCCGCGTTGTACACCAGGTTCGGGGTGACGAACTTGCGCACCAGCGATGCCGCCCACACCGCGTCCTGCGGCTGCAGCCCCGCCCGGCGCAGCGCCTCGGTGAGCACCTCCAGCAGGCGGCCCTGCGGGGTGATGGTGGTCAGATCGCGGAGGGACTCGGCCTGGCCGTCGGCCACCAGCACCCGGTTGTACTGGCCCACCGGCAGCATGTCCGCCACGCCGCCGGTGATCACCTCGCTCACCGCCGTCTGCATGGCGGCGATGAGCGTGTCCACGTCGCCGGCAGCCAGCGCCCGGTCCAGGTCCTGCTCGCCGAGCATGGGGAACTGCACCGAGAGCAGCTGGCGCCGCTCCGATGGCGTGAGGTCCACCATGCCCCGCACGCGCTGCAGCGCCTCGGTGAACACGCGCAGCCGCGACACGCTGGCCGGCTCC
>JAASSM010000001.1 GCA_021767885.1 bacterium
CCCGCGTTCCTGGTGCCGTTCTGCGCGTGGGATCTAGCCCGAAGCCCCCGGCCAGGGTTCCAGCACCCGCCCCAGGGTGGTCTTGCCCTCGTACCAGCTCAGCGCCAGGCCGTAGTTGGTCACCGGGACGCCGGCGTCGAGCAGACGCTGGACGCGGGCGCCGAGCTTCTGCGGCCGGATCATGCAGCCGCCGCAGTGGATGGCCACGGCGTACCGCCGCAGCTCCTGCGGGCCGGGGAACTCGCGGCCCAGGGCGTGGTCGAACTGCAGGCCGGGCACCGCCGCGGCCAGCTTGCGGGGCAACTGGACGGTGCCGATGTCCTCGGCGATGCGGTCGTGGTTGCACGCCTCGGCGATGAGCACGCGATCGCCCGCCTGCAGGCGGTCCAGGGCGCGCGTCCCCTCGACGAACACCGCCATGTCCCCGCAGGCGGTCTGGTTGACCATCATGATGGAGAACGTGGTCAGCGGGATGTCCGCCGGCACCCAGGGATCCATGATGTCGATGGCCTGCGAGTCGGTGATCACCAGCTGCACGCCGCCGCAGCGCGTGAAGGAGCCGAGGAAGTCCTGGAAACCCTGCTTCTGCCGCGCCACCAGCGCCGCGTTGTCGCTGCGGGCGAGGCCCAGGTCCACGCGGTAGAGCCCCACCGGCACGCCCGCGCGCAGGAGCGCCTCCATGGCCATCTCCTGCGGACGCAGCAGGCGGCCGGACGGGCTCTCCTCGTCCATGGGGATGTGCAGGACCACGGCGCCGTGGCGATGGACCATGGGCAGCAGCGGCGTCTGCTCGCGCGTCCGGCCCACGGCGCCGGCGAGGAAGGCGGCCAGCTCGGTGGCGGTGGCGGCGTCGGCGCCGGCGAGGTCGGCCTCGAGGATGGGGGTGGCCCCGGCCTCGGGCAGCACCGAGAGGCAGAAGCGGCGGGCCTGCTCGGGGCCGGCGCCGCTGCCGGCGAGGCGGGCGGGATCGTCCCGGTGGCGATTGAAGACCACCGCCAGCGGCTTGCCCAGCTTGCGGCTCAGCGTGGCCACCGAGTCCTCCACCGTCAGCTCCTCCGAGAGCAGGGCCTGCACCGGGTCGATGACCAGCACCGCCAGGTCCACCTCCTCCAGGGCGTCCAGGGTCTTGCGGCGCTTCTTCTCGCCGAGGTGGGACTCCTCGTCCAGACCGGCGGTGTCCAGCACCTGGCAGGGGCCCAGGGCGTGGATCTCCATGAGCGCGCTCTTGATGTCGGCGGTGGTGCCCGGCTGGGGATCGACCAGCGAGGTCTCCTGCCGGGTGAGCAGGTTCATGCAGGTGCTCTTGCCGGCGTTGATGCGGCCGAAGATGCCGATGATGGTGCGCTCGATGCGGGCCATGGAGCCACCTCCGAACTACTGCGGCTGGGCCAGGTGGAAGCCGCCCAGGGCCTCGCGCGGCGTCAGCACGGTGATGAACGCCTGCGGGTCGCGGTCGAGGGTGCGCAGCTTCATGCGCTGGATGTCCGCGCGGGGGACCACGGCGTAGAGCATGGACTTCTTGCGGCCGGTGTGGCCACCCACGGCCGGCAGCATGGTCAGGCCCCGGCCCAGGATCTTGACCACGGCCTCGCGCACCTCGTTGGGCCGCTCGGTGACGATCATCACCACCCGGCTCGAGGTGACGCCGTGCAGGACGGTGTCGAGCACCCGGGCCATGACGAACGACAGCAGCAGCGCCACCATGGCGGGCTCGGCGCCGTACAGCAGCCCGGCCGCGCCGTAGACCACCGTGTTGACCCCCAGCATGGTGCGGCCGATGCTCCAGCCCAGGTACTGGTAGCAGGCACGGGCGAGGATGTCGGCGCCCCCGGTGGTGCCACGGCCCTGGAAGACCAGCGCCAGGCCGAGGCCGGAGAGACCGCCGCCGTAGCAGATCACCAGCAGGCGATCGTGGGTGACCACCGGCAGCAGCGGCGCCAGCGCCTCGGTGAAGAACGACACCGCCGCCACCCCCACCATGGTGCGCAGGAACGCCCTGGCCCCGCCCAGCTTCCACCACTGGAGCGCCAGCAGGGGCAGGTTCAGGACCAGCAGCGCCACGCTCAGGGGGACGCCCAGGGAGAGCTGGAAGATCACCGCGACTCCCGTCAGGCCGCCGGCCACCACCTGGTTGGGCACCAGGAAGACCACCAGCGCGGCCGCCGTCAGCGCCGCGCCCACCACGATGAGCACGTAGTCCAGGGTGTTGCGCAGCCGGGAGCGCAGGGCCACGAGGGGTGCGCCGGAGGGGCGGCCGGTCATGGAATCGGATCTCCTGCGGTTCGGGGCGCACGGGGACGGGCTCGCCGCAGACGGTAATTCCCGCCGACCACGCAGAGCAAGGCCATTCCTGGCCCCCCGTGGCGCTCGCGACAGGGCGCTGATTGAAAAACACGTTGCACTTGAAATCATTCCGATGATATTTATTGTTGTAGCAATCATTCGCCCACGCAACGAAGGTGGCCGCCGCCTTCTCTGCCCCGAGGCCCGCTCGTGATCCACCCCAGCCCGCAGCCGCAGAGGTCGTCCCCCGGCGACCGGTCGCCGGATCCGGCGCCGCGCGCCCTGGCGGTCCTGCGCCGGCTGATCCGCGCCATGGACCGGCATTCGCGGCGCCTGGCCGTCCGCAGCCACGTCACGGGCCCACAGCTGGCCTGCCTGGCGCCCCTGGCCGACGAGCCGGCACTGACGGCCACCGAGCTCGCCCGCCGGGTCCACCTGAGCCCGAGCACCGTGGTCCGCATCCTGGACCGCCTGGAGGCCCGGGGACTGGTCCGGCGCGAGCGCAGCTCCGAGGACCGCCGGCGGGTCATGGTCTCGGCCACGCCCGGGGGCCGCGAACTGGCCCTGCTGGCCCCCGATTCCGAGCGCCACCCCGTACGGCAGGCGCTGCTCGATCTGCCTCCCGGCGACCGCGCCGAACTGGTGCGGTTGCTCGAGACCCTCGGCGACCTGGTCGACGACCGCCTCGGCGGCTCCGCCGGCCCCGCCACCGCACGCAACGAATGACCTCAACCGCAAAAGGAGCCGCCATGGGTTCCCTGTCCAGCCGCCAGCTGGAGCTCGCCAGCAAGATCAGCGCCGAGGCCGCCGCCACCCAGTGGCGCGACTGGCGCTGGCAGCTCAAGCACACCATCCGCGACATCAACACCTTCGAGGAGCTGCTCGGCGTGCGGTTCGACGGCCGCGAGCGCCGCGACCTCGAGCTGACCGTCGCCAAGTTCCCCCTGGCGGTCACGCCCTACTACCTGTCGCTGATCAACCAGGACGACTGGCGCAACGATCCGGTCTACCGGCAGAGCTTCCCGCAGTCCGCGGAGCTGGTGATCAACCAGCACGACATGGTCGACCCGCTGGCCGAGGACCGGGACAGCCCGGTGCCCAACATCACCCACCGCTACCCCGACCGCGTGCTCTTCTACGTGAGCGGCGTCTGTGCGATGTACTGCCGGCACTGTACCCGCAAGCGCAAGGTGGGCGACCAGGACGAGGTGCCCGACCGCAAGCTCATCGAGCAGGGCCTCGACTACATCAAGCGCACGCCCCAGGTGCGCGACGTCCTGCTCTCCGGCGGCGACCCGTTCCTGCTGCAGGACGAGCGCCTGGACTGGATCCTGGGCGAGCTGCGCAAGATCGACCACGTGGAGGTGGTGCGCATCGGCACCCGTACGCCGGTGGTCCTGCCCTACCGCATCACCGACGACCTCGTGCACATGCTCAAGCAGCACCATCCGGTGTGGGTCAACACCCACTTCAACCATCCGCGCGAGCTGACCTCCTCCTCCCGCGAGGCCCTCGCCCGGCTGGCCGACGCCGGCATCCCCCTGGGCAACCAGTCGGTGCTGCTGGCGGGCGTGAACGACTGCCCCCGGATCATGAAGTCCCTGGTGCAGAAGCTGGTCTACAACCGGGTGCGCCCCTACTACATCTACCAGTGCGACCTCTCCGAGGGCCTGGAGCACTTCCGCACGCCGGTGGGCAAGGGCATCGAGATCATGGAGAGCCTCATCGGCCACACCAGCGGCTTCGCCGTGCCCCAGTACGTGATCGACGCTCCGGGCGGCGGCGGCAAGATCCGCGTCGCGCCCAACTACATCCTCAGCTGGTCCACCAACAAGGTGGTGCTGCGCAACTACGAGGGCGTGATCACCACCTACGCCGAGCCGGACTCCTACGAGCCCTACTTCTGCGACCGCAAGTGCGACCGCTGCAACCTGCAGCTCAACCTGGACGACGCCCCCGAGGACAAGGCGGTGGGCATCGCGCAGCTCCTGGCCGACGAGGACGACACCATCGCCCTGACGCCCATGGGCAACGACCGGGCCGAGAGGCGCGACGAGGACGCATGACGATCATCGACTACGTCATCTTCGGCGTCTACATGGCCGGCGTCATGGCCATGGGGATCTACCACTACCTGCGCAACGTCGACAGCGAGGACTACTACGTCGGCGGGCGGAACATGGGCGCGGGCCACATCGGCCTGTCCATCGTGGCCACCGACGTGGGCGGCGGGTTCTCCATCGGCCTGGGCGGCCTGGGCTTCGTCATGGGCCTGGCCGGCAGCTGGCTGCTCTTCACCGGCCTGGTGGGCGCCTGGATGGCAGCGGTGCTCATCATCCCGCGCGTCAAGCGGCTGGACCGCAAGCTGGGCCTGATGACCTACCCGGACATCCTGCGCCATCGCTACGGCGAGACGGTGGCCCTGGTGGCGGCCATCGTCTCGGGCCTGGGCTACCTGGGCTTCACCGCGGGCCAGGTCCTGGCCGGCGCCAAGCTGGCGTCGGCCACCATCCTGACGGCCGCCCCCTGGGGTCTGACGCCGCTGCAGTTCTCCCTGCTGGTGATCGCCGTGGTCACCGTGGTCTACACCGTGCTCGGCGGCCTGAAGGCGGTCATCTACACCGACACCATCCAGTGGGCGGTGCTGATGATCGGCCTGATCGTGGTGGCCCTGCCGGTGGTGCTGTGGGGCGAGCTCGGCGGCATCGCCGAACTCCGGCGCGCCCTGCCGGCCGGCCACTTCTCGCTCGCCAACGTCGCCCCCGTCCAGCTGGTCAACTGGGCGGTGACCATCATCCCCATCTGGTTCATCGGCATGACGCTCTACCAGCGCATGTTCGCCTGCCGGGACGAGAAGACCGCCCGCCGCGCCTGGTACCTGGCCGGGCTCTTCGAGTACCCGGTGATGGCCTTCATGGGCGTGTTCCTGGGCATGTGCGCCCGGGTGCTCTTCCCGGAGGTGGAGCCGGAGATGGGCCTGCCGCTGCTCATCAGCCAGGCCCTGCCCACCGGCATCGCCGGCCTGCTGGGCGCAGCGTACTTCTCGGCCATCATGTCCACGGCCGACAGCTGCCTGATGGCCTCCTCGGGCAACCTGGTGGGCGACGTGCTGCAGCGCCGCATCGGCACCCGCTGGAGCGACACGTTCGCCCTGCGCGTCAGCCAGGTGGTCACCTTCCTGGTGGGCGCCGGCGCCCTGCTGCTGGCCTCCAGCTTCACCAGCGTCCTGGACATCATCCTGCAGGCCTACGCCTTCATGGTCTCCGGCCTGCTCGCGCCCACCGTGGGCGCCCTCTTCTGGCGCCGCGCCAGCGCGGCCGGCGCCTTCGCCGGCATGATCACGGGCGGCTCGCTGACCCTCAGCCTGCAGCTGGGTCTGTGGTCGCTGCCCGGGTTCCTGCAGATCCCCGACCTCGACCCCACCAGCTACGGCCTGGCCCTCAGCGCCCTGGTGTTCGTGGGGATCTCGCTGGCCCTGCCCGACCGCAACGGCAACACCTGGGAGGGATCCTGAACCATGTACGACCGCATCGACCGCCTCGGCGACACCGTCTTCCAGCACGGGCCCTACAACGACCGCGTCTACGTCATGCGCACCGCCGCCGCCGACCTGGAGGACCTCCTGCCCTATCTCGAGAACCTGGCCGGCCGCCGGCGCTACGGCAAGGTGATCGCCAAGGTGCCCACCAGCTGCCGCGCGGCGTTCCTCGACTGGGGCGCCCGGGAAGAGGCCAGCCTGCCCGGGTACCACGGCGAGGAGGACGCGCATTTCGTCGCTCGCTACTTCGACCCCGCACGCGCCGAGGAGCGGGAGCCCGAGATGGTGCAGAAGAACCTGGCCATCGCCCGCGAGAAGGCCCCCGAGGATCCCTCGAGCCAGGGCCGGGGCTGGGATCACGAGGTCAGCGAGTGCACCGCCGCGGACGTCGAGGAGATGGGCCACGTCTACCAGCAGGTCTTCCCCACCTACCCGTTCCCCATCTTCGATCCCGCCTACCTCGAGCAGGCCATGCAGAGCGACGTCGTCTTCTTCAAGCTGCGCAAGGACGGCCGCATCGGCGCCCTGGCCTCGGCCGAGATGGACGTGGCGGCCAGCGCCGTGGAGATGACCGACTTCGCCACCCTGCCCGAGCTGCGCGGCCAGGGCGCGGCCCAGAGCCTGCTGCAGGCCATGGAGGCGGCCATGCGCGAGCGCGGCCTGGCCACCACCTTCACCATCGCCCGGGCCTACTCCACGGGGATGAACGTCACCTTCGCCAAGTGCGGCTACGCCTACGGCGGCACGCTGGTCAACAACACCAACATCGCCGGGCGCATCGAGAGCATGAACATCTGGTCGCGGCCCCTGGCCGCCCCCGCCTGATCCGCCCCCGCCGGACCGCCGCCGGCCGGCCATCTCTCGACCACGCGCCGCCGGGCATTGCCGCCCGGCGGCGCGCGTCGTAGCTTGACGGCAGTCCACCCCTTCCCGCCCCAGTCCGGGAGCGTCTGCCGTGTCCTGTCGTCTCGTCACCGTCCTGGTGCCCGTCCTGGTGCCCGCACTCGTCGCGACCATCCTCACCGCCGACAGCGCCCGGGCCCAGGTCCCCTGGACCCTGGACCTGGAGGCTGCCATGGTCACGGCCGCCAGCAACGACGTCGGCATCCCCGGCGACACGGGCACCCGCTTCTCCCTCACCGACGACCTCGCCACCGACGACGACGTCGCGTTCCGCGTCCGCCTCGGCCGGCGACTCGGCGAGCGCAACCACCTGTCGGTGCTCTACGCGCCGCTGCAGCTGAGCGCCTCCGGTTCGCCGGACCTCGCCATCGACTTCAATGGCGAGGCCTTCGCCGCCGGCAGCGACCTGGACGCCACCTGGACGTTCAACAGCTACCGCCTGACCTGGCGCTACGACCTCGCCCGCAGCGACCGCGTCGAGTTCGGACTGGGCCTGACGGGCAAGATCCGCGACGCCTACATCGAGCTGAGCGACGGCCAGACCACCACGCGCAAGGACGACCTCGGGTTCGTCCCCCTGCTGCACCTGCGCCTGGACTGGCGCTGGAGCGACAAGCTGGGCCTGCTCCTGGAGGGCGACGCGCTGGCCTCGCCCACGGGAGAGGGCCGCGCGGAGGACGCGCTGCTGGCCCTGACGGTGCGCCCCTGGGAGCGCGGCACCTTCCGCGTGGGCTACCGGATCCTCGAGGGCGGTGCGGACGTGGACGAGGTCTACAACTTCGCCCTGCTGCACTACGCGGTGTTCGGCTGGACCCAGCGCTTCTGAGACGGCGGTCCGCCGCCGGACATGCTATGCTGTCGCCCGAGACGGGAGGAACGCCCTCCCGTCTCGCCGTCCTGGCGACGGAATCCGCGATCCCTCTAGCCTCGAGGTGCGCCATGCCTCGCCCCGCCCTGATCCTGCGCGGCCGCATCGGTGAGCGTGAACTGGCCATCCCGCTGACCAGCGGGGAGCTCACCGTGGGCCGTGGCGCCGACTGCGACGTGCGCCTCGAGGAACCGTCGGTCAGCCGCCGGCACGCCCGGCTGCGCATCGACGGCGCCGCGGCCGAGGTGGAGGATCTCGGCAGTTCCAACGGCACGCTCCTCGATGGCCAGCGCCTCCAGGCGCCGGCCTGCCTGGAGGCCGGCCAGCTCCTCACCCTGGGCAACCTGCAGCTGCAGGTCGAGCCCGCCGACCGCCCCACCACCACCGGCGGGACGCGGGCGGCCGACAGCTTCCTGGACCAGACCTTCGTGCGCACCGGCGAGTCCGTGACCCTGGACGAGGCCCGGGACGCCACCCGCGAGGAGCGCCACAAGCGCGCCCATCTCTTCCGCGTGCTGGCCACGGCCGGCGAGCTGCTCACCGACCCGCGCGGGCTGGACGAGGTGCTCGAGCCCCTGCTCGCGCTGGTGGAGGAGGCGTTCGAGCCCGAGCGGGCGTTCCTGCTGCTGAGCGACGGGGAGGACCCCGAGCCCCGGATCGTCGCCTCGCGCATCCGCGACGGCGGCGGCGCCGGCATGGTGCTCAGCCGGACCCTGGTGGGCCGGGTCCTGGAACAACGGACGGCGTTCCTGACCGAGGATGCCAGCCAGGATGCCCGTCTCGCCGGCGGCCAGAGCCTGCTCGGCGCGGGCACCCGTTCGGCCATGGCCGCCCCGCTGTTCGACAACGAGCGCGTCATCGGACTGCTCTACGCCGACACTCGCGACCCCCGCGTGCGCTTCGACCGCAACGAGCTGAAGGCCTTCGTCCTGCTGGCCAACGTGGTGGCCGTGGCCATCAGCAACGCCCGCTACCGGGAGCTGGAGCGGGAGCAGCAGCGCCTGGCCGCCGAGCTCGACGCCGCCCGCGTCATCATGAGGCGTCTGCTGCCCACCGAGCTACCCCAGTCCTCCGACCTGTCCGTCCGGGCGCACCTCGACTCCTGCGAGGAAGTGGCCGGCGACCTCTACGACGTGCAGGCCCTGCCCGACGGCCGCATCCTGCTGGTGGTGGGCGACGTCTCGGGCAAGGGGTTGCCCGCCGCGCTCATCGTCGCCGGGCTGCTGCCCGCCATCCGGGTGGCGGTGCAGGACTGCCGTGAGCTGGACCGCCTCGTGGCCCACGTCAACACCCAGCTCTGCGCCTCCACCGATGCGGTGCGCTTCGCCACGCTCTTCCTGGCCGTGCTCGATCCCGCCAGCGGCCGGCTCGCGTACGTCAACGCCGGCCACAACCCGCCCCTGCTCGTCGCACGGGACGGGACCAGCCGGCAGCTCCTGGCCGCCGCACCGCCGGTGGGCATGGTCCCCGGGCTGCCCTTCCCCGTGGCCGAGGCCGCGATGGCGCCCGGCGACACGCTGGTCTGCTACAGTGACGGCGTGACCGAGGCCATGAACGCCGCCGAGGAGATGTACGGCGACGACCGCCTGCAGGCCGTGCTCACCGCCAGCTGCGGCCTGGACCTGGACAGCTTCCACCGCACCGTGCTCGAGGACGTGGCCGCCTTCACCGGCGGCGCGCCGCAGAGCGACGACGTCACCCTGCTCATCGCCCGGCGAGAGGCGGCCCCCGCGTGAAACTGGCCCTGATCAGCGACATCCATGGCAATCGCGAGGCCCTCGAGGCCGTGATCGCCGACATCCGGGCCGTCGGCGCCGACGCCGTCGCTTGCCTGGGCGACATCGTGGGCTACGGGGCCGAGCCCGCGGCCTGCCTGGAGCTGGTCCGCGGCCTCGCGCCCGTGGCCGTGATCCAGGGCAACCACGACGCCTACGCCGCCGACGATCGCGACGTCTCCGCGTTCAACGTCCACGCCCAGCGCGCCATCCTCTGGACCCGCGACCAGCTCGCGGACGAGCAGCGCCAGTGGCTCGAGGAGCTGCCGCTGCAGGCCCAGCCCCACCCCGACGTGACCCTGGTCCACGCCAACGTCAGCGACCCCGCGAGCTGGGGCTACGTGCAGTTCCCGGCCGAGGGCGCCCTGGCCATGCTGGACCAGCCGACGCGCTACTGCTTCTACGGCCACACCCACGTTCCCACCGCCTTCTGCCAGGACGGCGGTGCGGTGCACCAGCACGAGCCCGGCGATCTGGACCTCTCCGTCGGCGATCTCTGGCTGGTGAACGTGGGGAGCGTGGGCCAGCCACGAGACGGTCACGCGGAGGCGGCCTGGAGCCTGCTGGACCTGGACGCGCGGCGGCTGCATCTGCGCCGCGTGGCCTACGACGTGGAGGCGGCCGCGGACAAGATCCGCGCGGCAGGCCTGCCCGAGCGCCTGGCCGACCGCCTGAGCCTCGGCCGCTGAGGCCGGTCGCGCCCGCGAAACCGGCGGCCGCCGGCAGGACCCTCAGTCCGCCCAGACGCCCAGATCCACCAGCTGCGCCTCGGCCTGCTCCTCCCAGCCACGGTTGGCGGCCGGGCTCGCGGGGCTCGGGTGCAGGATCCGCCCGATCCTCACCCCGTCGCCGCACACCGCCCGCAGACGCTGCTCCGCGTACCCGCCGATCCCCACGCACCACTGCGGGCCGTAGAGGGTCACCAGGCGCGCCAGCGCCCGATCGCAGACGTCCAGCAGCGGCCCGCGCTCGCTGACGGGCAGCTTGTCCGGCGTGCGGTTGCGCCCGGACTCCTCCATGAAGACCAGCGGGCAGTGGTTGAGCACCAGATGGTCGGCGAAGAACCGCTCGGGCGTGCCGAAGCGCCGGGCGAACAGGCCCCAGAGGCGGCGACCGGAGACCTCGCTGCGCTCGCAGTCCAGGCCCTGCACCGGGCGCCGGGGGTGCTGGCGGCGGGGTCGTCCCACGGCGGCGTCCAGGCCCAGCCAGTCCCGGACCGCCGCCACCTCGCCGAAGGGGACGCCGGTCTGCGCCATGCCCCAGGGCCCGGGGTTCATGCCCAGCAGCAGCACGCGACGCGGGGCGTCGCCGAAGCGGCCGAAGTACTGGCGCACGGCGTCGGCCGCGTAGTCCAGGGGGTTGTAGACGTGGGTCACGGGCTCGCCGAAGCTCAGGGCATCCACGCTGGCGCGCAGGCCGTCGAGGATGGAGAGGGCGTGGGCCGCGCGGCCACCGATGGGCGCGCCGGCGGCGGCGAGGCGCTTGCGGGCTTGGCCAGGCATGGGATCGGGGGTACCCTTTCTGCGCTGAAGACGGTGCCCCCCATGATCGGAGAATCGCGCCCATGAAGCCAGCCCCGATCCCGCGGACGCGCCGCATGCCCCGGTCGCCGGTGGTGTCGCCCGCCGGCCTCGCGGTCTGGCTGGCCGCCGGCCTCGCCCTCGGGCTGGCCGCCGGCTGTGGCGGATCCACCGACCGCGACCACCATCACCAGGACCATCCGGCCGGAAGCGAGGCCACCATGGACCCCGGCGAGCTGACCACCCTGACCGACGCCTGGCACGCCGAGCGCCTCGAGCGCCTGCGCGCCCCCGACGGCTGGCTCTCGCTGGTGGGCCTGGAGGCCCTCCCTGCCGCGGGCGAGGCCACCGTCGGCAGCGCCGTCGGGGCCGACGTGGTCCTGCGCGCCGACGTGCCGCCGCGGGTGGGCGTCTTCCACGTCGGCGCCGACGGCGTGCGCTTCCGCCCCGACGCCGGCGTGGACGTCCAGGCGGGCGAGCCGCCGGCTCCCGTGCCCGCCGGCGGCCTGGACCTGCGGGACGACCTCGCCGGCCCGCCCACCGTGCTCACGCTGGGCAGCGCCTCCTGGTACGTGATCACGCGGGGCGATCGCCGCTTCGTCCGCGTGAAGGACCGCGCGAGTCCGGTTCGCCGCGACTTCGTCGGGATCCCCCGCTGGCCGGTGGATCCGGCCTGGCGCGTCACCGCCCGCCTGGTGCGCGAGGGCGCACCGCGGACCATCGCGGTCCCCAACGCCCTGGGCCAGGTGGACCACGAGCCGTGTCCCGGGATCCTGGAATTCACGCTGGCCGGTGAGCCCTGCCGGCTGCTGCCCATGGGCGAGCCGGATGGGCCGCTGTTCCTGGTCTTCGGCGATGCCACCAGCGGCCGCACGTCCTATGGCGGCGGCCGCTTCCTCGCCACCGAGGCCCCCGACGCCGACGGCACGGTGGTCCTGGACTTCAACCGGGCCATCAACCCGCCCTGCGTCTTCACGCCCTACGCCACCTGCCCCCTGCCGCCGGAGGGAAACGTCCTGCCCGTGGCCGTGACCGCGGGCGAGCAGGTCCCGGGAGAGGGGCACTAGCGATGCGCGTGCTGTTCGTGCTCAGCCAGCGCCCGGAGCTCACCGGCAGCGGCATCACCGTCGATGCCCTGGTGCGCGAGGCACGATCGGCCGGGCACGAGGTCGCCGTCCTCTGCGGCGTGCCGGCGGGCGAGCCGGTGCCGCCGGTTGGCGGCCTGGACCCCGCGCACGTGGGCGCGGTGACCTTCGGCGAGGGCGGCGAGCTGCCCTACCCCATCCCGGGCATGAGCGACGTGATGCCGTACGCGAGCACCGTCTGGTCGCGGATGACCGACGCCATGCTCGCCCGCTACCGCGAGGTCTGGCGGGCCCGCCTGACCTGCGCCGTGGCCGCCACCCGGCCCGACGTGGTGCACTGCAATCACCTGTGGCTGATGTCGTCCCTGGCGCCGGAGGTGCTGGGGGTGCCCTCGGTGGCCCACTGCCATGCCACGGGCCTGCGGCAGCTGCAGCTGTGCCCGGACCTCCGCGCCGAGGTCACCGCCGGACTGCGGCGGCACGACGCCTTCCTGGTCCTGCACGCCGAGCATGCGCGGCAGGTGTCGGCGCTGCTGCCGGTGCCGCCGGCGCGCATCCACGAGGTGGGCGCCGGCTACCGCACCGACCTCTTCCATGCGCGCGGAGCGCCCGCGCCGGACCGGCGGCGCGGCCACCTGCTGTACGTGGGCAAGTTCGCCGCCGCCAAGGGCCTGCCCTGGCTGCTGGACGCCTGCGAGCTGCTCTGGCAGAGCGGGGCGAGCTTCACGCTGCACGTGGCCGGCGACGGCGGCGGCGCCGAGGCGGAAGAGCTGCGCGAGCGCATGGCCACCCTGGCGCCCCGGGTGCAGATGCACGGCCGGCTGGACCAGCCCGCCCTGGCGGACCTCATGCGCCGCTGCGCGGGCCTGGTGCTGCCCTCGCTCTACGAGGGGCTGCCGCTGGTGCTGGTGGAGGCCCGGGCCTGCGGCTGCCTGCTGCTGAGCACGGCGCTGCCGGGCGTGACGACCCGGCTGGCGCCGGCCCTGGGCGAGGACCTGGAGACCGTGCCCCTGCCGGGCCTGGTGGGGCCGGACACGCCGGTGGCGGCCGATCTGCCCGACTTCACCGGCCGGCTGGCGGCCGCCATCGGCCGGCTGGCGGCGCTGCCCGCCCGCGAGCCGGAACCGGACGAGCTGGCCCCGTTCACCTGGCAGGCCGTGTTCCTGCGCGTGGAGCAGGTCTGGCGCGAGGTGGCGGCCCGACGGCCGCGCCGCTAGTCTTTCCGCGTCCTGGACCGGAATCGTCCGCATGCCCGTCCCGCCAACGCCCGGAGGCCTGCCCGTGAGCAGTACCCGCGCCGCCATCATCGGCCCCATGCGCCCCAACTTCCTCCTGCTGACGCCCGCCTGCGTGGTCCTGGGCCTGGCCGTGGCCCACTGGCGCGGCTTCGCCATGGACTGGGGCCAGTTCCTGCTGGTGCTGGCCGGCGCGGTGGCCACCCACATCGCGGTCAACGCCCTGAACGAGTACGCCGACTTCCGCAGCGGCCTGGACCTGAAGACCACCAGGACGCCCTTCTCCGGCGGCACCGGCACCCTGCCCGCCAATCCGGACAAAGCAAACCTGGCCCTGATCACCGGCGTGGTGGCCCTGGTGGTCACCGCCGCCATCGGCGTCTACTTCGTGGTCGAGCGTGGCTGGGGCCTGCTGCCGCTGGGCCTGCTGGGCGTGGTGAACATCGTCGCCTACACGCCGGTGGCCACCCGCAACTGGCTGCTCTGCCTGCTGGCGCCGGGCCTGGGCTTCGGTCCGATGATGGTCATGGGCACCGAGTTCTGCCTGACCGGCAGCTACTCGCTCACCGGCGCGGTGGCCTCGCTGACGCCCTTCTTCCTGGTGAGCGACCTGCTGCTGCTCAACCAGTTCCCCGACCGCGAGCCCGACCGCGCCTTCGGCCGCAACCACCTGATCATCACCACCAGCCCCGAGCGGGGAGTGGCCGTCTACGGGGTCTTCCTGCTGCTGGCCTACCTGACGCCGGTGATCGGCTGGCTCGCCGGCGTGCTGCCCGTGGGCGCGCTGCTGGGGCTGCTGCTGGCGCCCCTCGCCGTGCAGACGTTCCGGGGCGTCCAGCGTCACCACGCCGAGCTGCCGCGGCTCCTGCCGCGGATGGGGCAGAACGTGGTGCTGAACCTGGCGACGCCGGTGCTCATGGCCGTGGGACTGTTCGTGTTCTAGACGGCCCCCGCTCGCGGGACCGGGGCCGGCTTCCGGGTGGAGCCGGCCGCGTCTTCCGCCTTCTGGCCCCTGTCCGCCCGGTGCCTTGACGGGACGGTGACGGTGGCGGATGATCGAGACCGATCAACCGAGCCGTCCCCCGGAGGGAGTTCCCGCATGCCGACCAAGGTCACCGTGGGTGAGATGCTCTCACTCTCCATCGCTGCGTTCCTGCGGGGTCTGGGGCCCATCCTGGTCCTCGTGATCCTGATCTACGGCGTGATCTTCGGCGCGGCCTACCTCGGCGGGCTCTCCCAGACCGCCGCGCCGTCGTTCGGCGCCTCGCTGCTGGTCTTCCTCTGCAGCTTCTTCGCCGCCTTCCTGGCCCAGGGCGCCATCATCCGGGGCACCTATGGCATCCTGCGTGGCGAACCGTTCAACCTCCAGCTCTCGCTGGCCGTCGCCATGCGCCGGGTGCTCCCGCTGACCCTGCTGGCCCTGGCGATGACGGTGATGCTGGTCGCCGGCTACATGCTGCTGGTCATCCCCGGCATCATGCTGCAGTGCGCGCTCTTCGTGGCGGTGCCCGTGCTGATGGTCGAGCGCGGCAACGTGGCCCACGCCATCCAGCGCAGCTTCGCGCTCACCGCGGGCTATCGCCTGCGCATCTTCGGCCTCTACATCATGATCCAGATCGTGGTCGGCCTGCCCCTGGGCATCCTGTCCATGATCCTGCAGATGGCCCTGGTCGACACCAGTCCCCAGCTGGTGGCCGTGCTCACCACCCTCATCAATGGCCTCAGCGGCATGGCCGGAGCCGTGGCCATGGTGGTGGCCTACTACAAGCTCCGCGAGGAGGTGGACGGCGTGGGCCTGGACGACCTCGCCGACGTCTTCGCCTGAGCCCCCCCGGCCCGGTCAGCGCGTGTGCTTGTCCTTGCGCCGGCGGCCCATCACCAGCCGCTGCTCCAGATGCCCCCGCTGGGCCGCATAGAACGTGCGCAGGAAGACGAGATCGTCCAGCGGGCGGACCGGGTCGCGCACCCACCCGATCTTGGCCTCGATCTGCGCCCGCACCGTGGCGAAGGCCCGGCGGTTCTCGACGGTGGCCGGGCGCCGCAGCAGGCGCTCGAGGACCTCGAGCTCGTACTCTCCGTAGTGGGCGAGCTGCGCCGGCGTGAAGACGGGCTCGGCCGCGGTGTCGGCGAGGTCGCCCAGCAACTCGGGGGCGGGCTTGCGCACCACCACCGTGCCGGCGATGTGGTCGCCCACGCGGCGGTGCTCGCGGTCGGCCAGGGGGACCACCATCAGGCCCACCAGCCAGACCAGCGCGAAGAGCTGGCCGAACTGGCCCGGATCGAGGGCCAGCAGTGGCAGCGAGAAGAGCACCTGCAGCGGCAGCGTGAACTCCGCCTCGCGGACCAGGTTGCGGGCCAGGACCGCGCCGGCGGGCAATGGGCGGCCCCGCCGGTCGATCACGTGCAGGCCCTGCCACCGCTTGCCCGGCGTCCGCCCCTGCCAGCGGTGCTCGAACCACGGGAAGTAGAACACGCGGACCACGAAGGCCAGCACGCTCATCAGCGCCCAGACCTCGGCCACGCCGGAGACCTGGCCCAGGATGGACAGCACCAGGGCGATGCCGCCGCTGATCAGCAGGTCGGCCACGTAGGCGGCGATGCGCTCGCCCACCGAGGCGATCTGGAAGCTCAGCGGCACGCCCTCCGGCGTGAGCAGATCGAGCGTGCGGCCGGTCACCGCCCGCGCCTCCGGCCAGCCCGCAGGAAGTACGCGAGCCAGAGCGCCAGCGTGGCCAGGGCCCAGGCCCAGCGCAGCGGCGTGGGCTCCAGGAGCTGGCGGGTGAACGCCTCCATCAGGGCGGCGATGGCCAGCATGCCGGCCGCACCCATGGCCACGATGCCGGCGGTGCGCCCGCCGCGGCGCAGGGCCTCGGCCCGGCCGTGGACACCTGGCGCCAGGAGCGCGCGGCCGAGGGCGAGGCCGGCGGCGCCGGCCAGGACCACCGCCCCCAGCTCGGTCACCCCGTGCACCAGCAACCAGCCCCACACGTCCCAGCCCAGGCCCCGGCCCGTGTAGAGCGCGGTGAAGGCGCCGAGCATCAGGCCGTTGGTGATCAGCAGGCCGGCGGTGGGCAGACCGCCGGCGATGCCCACGGCGAAGCACAGCAGGGCGATCCGGGCGTTGTGCTGGAACAGGAAGCCGGCGAAGGCGCCCAGCTCGCCGGCGCTCCCGCGCCCCTGCAGCGAGGCGGCCAGGTCCTCGGTGCTGGCGTAGGGCGTGCGACCCTGGGCGAGCTGCTCGGCGACGAAGGCGAAGAAGTGGCCGGGATCCTGGCTGACCATCACGAAGGCGATCACCGTGCCCAGGGCCATGAGCGCCGCGCTCAGCAGCACCAGGGGACCGAGCGCGCGCACCGCGCGGGGAAGATCCCGGGTCAGGAAGCGGCCCACCGCGTGCCGCAGGGGGCGTCGGACGCCGTAGACCCAGATGTAGGCGCGGGCCGACAGCGCGGCGAGGTACCGCCGCAGGGCGCGGTCCAGGCTGATGGCGGTGGCCACGCTGTAGCTGGCCACGGCGGCGCGGTACAGCACGGGCAGGCGCTCCAGCTCGGCGGCCGTCAGACCCGACAGGCCCGCGCGCTCCACCCGGGCGAGCAGGGCCTCCAGCTCCCGCCAGCCCGCCTCGCGTTCTCGCCGGAACAGCACGCTCTTCATCTGCAGGGCCATCAGGCGATCATCTCCCGGCGCTTGATCTCCAGGTAGCGGTCGAGCAGGTCGACGGTCAGCGTCTGCGGAATGGCGTCGATGGTCTGCACCCCGGCGCGCTGGAGGGCCTGCAACACCGTGTGCCGCTCCTGGCGCAGATCCTCGGCCACCACCGTGCGCGCCAGCAGCGCCTCGCTCCGCGGCGCGGCCTCGGCCACGCGGTCGAGGGAGGCCTCGCGCAGGGCGCAGAGCAGCACCAGGTGCCGCCGGGCCAGCCGCCGCAGGTTGTCGCGCATGAGCTCGGCGCTGATGGCATCGGCGAAGTCGGTGAGCACCACCACCAGCGCGCGCCGCGTCAGCCGCGCGGCCAGCTCGGCCAGGCCCAGGGTGAAGTTGGTCTCCTCGGCCACCTCGCGCAGCTGCGCCGCCTGTCTCTGCACCCGCGCGAAGTGCGCCAGCCCCCCGCGGGGCGGCAGCCAGAGCCGCGGTCCGGCGGCGAAGCCGAAGAGCCCCACGCGGTCGCCCTGCCGGAGCGAGAGCAGCGCCAGGCGCAGCGCCGCGTCCAGGGCGTGGTCCAGCCGGGGCAGTCCCTGGTCCACCACGCCCATGAGGCGGCCACAGTCCAGGGCCAGGACCACCTGCTGGTCGCGCTCGGCCCGCAGCTGCCGGACCAGGAGCTGGCGATGGCGCGCGGAGGCCTTCCAGTCCAGCCGGCGGTGGTCGAGGCCGGGCACGTACTCGCGGAGCTGGTGGAACTCGCTGCCCTCGCCCGTGAAGCGCTCCACGAGCAGGCCCTGGCGGCGGTCCGCACCCAGGGCGCGCAGGGCGCGGTCGGCCCCCAGGCAGAGCTCCGGCACGATGGCGACCTCCAGGTCCAGCGGCTGCGCCTCGGCGCGTCGCATCAGCCCCAGCGGACCGACCCAGCGGAGCCACAGCGGCCCCGGGCGCGCCGTTCCGCGCCGGCGGGGTCGCAGCGGCATCTCCGCCCGGTAGGTGTCCTCCTCCCCGCGCACGGGCGCCAGCGGGGTCATGGCGGCCGGCCCGAGCAGCGGGTCGCCATCGCAGGACACCTCGCAGGCGGGCAGCGGCCGGCCCGGCGCGGGCCGGACCGTGGCCACCAGGCGCCCCCCGGCCTGCACCCCCACCACGGCCGGCGCCGCCACGGTCGCCCGCGGCCGTCGCCAGCGCAGCAGGATGGCGTCCACCGCGGCCAGGGTCAGCAGGGCCACCGTGAGCACCAGCCAGACCGGCCACAGGGCGGCACCCGCCAGCGCCGGCAGCGCGGCGGCGATCAGATCCAGCGCCAGCAGGCGCAGCAGGCGGGGCGCCGGCGCGGTCATCGCGGCGCCGCCACCTGGTCCAGGACCCCGGCCACCACCTGCTCGGCGTCCAGCCCCTCGAGATCCGCCCCCGGGGCCAGCGGCAGGCGATGCCGCAGCAGCGCCGGGGCGATGGCCTTGATGTCGTCGGGGATCACGAAGTCGCGGCCCTCGAGCACGGCCCAGGCGCGGCTCGCCGCCGCGAGCATCACCGCCGACCGCGGCGAGGCGCCGCACAGCAGCGAGGGATGGTCGCGGGTGGCGCGCACCAGATCCACCACGTAGGCCACCAGGTCCGGCTCGAGGCGGATGCGCGCCGTGGCCGCCCGCGCGGCGGCCAGCCAGGCGCGGTCCACCAGGGGCGCCAGGCCCAGGGCGCGCGGATCGGCGGCGGTGGTGTCGCGGCCGTGCAGCTGGACCAGGGCCAGCTCCTGGTCCCGGTCGGGATAGTCCACCAGGAGCTTGAACAGGAAGCGGTCCAGCTGGGCCTCGGGCAGCGGATAGGTGCCCTCCTGCTCGATGGGGTTCTGGGTGGCCACCACGAAGAAGTGGTCGCCGAGGTCGTGCCGCTTGCCGTCCAGGGTCACGGCCTGCTCCTGCATGGCCTCCAGCAGGGCGGCCTGGGTCTTGGGCGGCGTGCGGTTGATCTCGTCGGCCAGCAGCAGGTCCGTGAAGATGGGCCCCTGCGTGAGCTGGAAGCGGCCGCTCTGGAAGTCGAAGATGTTGGTGCCCAGGACGTCGCCCGGCATCAGGTCGGGCGTGAACTGGATGCGGGAGAACCCGAGGTCCAGGCTGGCGGCCAGGCAGCGCGCGAGGAGCGTCTTGGCCGTCCCGGGCACGCCCTCCAGCAGCACGTGCCCGCGGCAGAGCAGGGCGCAGAGCAGGTGGTCGAGCACGGCGTCCTGGCCGCGCACGATGCGGCCGATCTGCTCATGCAGCCGGGCGGTGGTCTCGCGCAGGTCGACGGGTTCCATGGTGCATCTCCCGGGTCCAGGCGTGGATCTCGCGGGCGGCCGCCAGCAGGCCGGCCGCATCGAGGGGCTGATCCGCACGGGCGAGCATGCGGTCACAGAGCGTGGCCGCCGCCATGGCCGGGGCGCGGTGCGCAGCCGGCAGCCGGTCCAGCCGCCGGGCCACCTCGCCGGGCGGGCCGGTGGCGGAGACGTGGCGCGCCCGGGCGGCCCCGCGGACGGCGTGCTCCAGGTAGCGGCGCAGCAGATGGCCGCGGTGGCCGCCCACCAGCAGGAGCGACGCGGTGCTGGCCACCAGGAAGGCCTTGCCGTCGCGGCCGGCGCGAGCGGCGGGCGCCGGGCGGCCGAAGCGCTGGTTCGCGGACCAGAGCGCCGCCAGCGCCAGCAGGATCAGGTGCAGCAGCAACCAGAGCAGAGGGGGCCGCAGCAGGGCCGCTCCGGGCGAGCGGGGCAGGGCATGGCCATGGAGCGTCTCGTCGATGAGCACCGGACCGGGGGGCGCACCGGCGAGCGCGAGGGCGGCGAGGGCGAGCCGGGCGTTGGCGCCGCGGCCGAGGCCCAGGTTGTTGATCAGGTCGGGATCGGAGAGGACCAGGACGGTCTCCTCGGCATACTGCCGCTCCCAGCGCGCCAGCAGCATCCCCTGATCACAGCTCCACAGCGGTACGAGCCGACCGTTGCCGGCATCGGCGGCCCGGAGCAGCTGCGGCCGTTCCAGGGTGGGCGGCGGCAGGTCTGCTGGCAGGTCCCAGCCGGTGGGGACGGCCTGCGGTCGTGTCACCTCGCCGGGCAGCTCGAGCACCTCGGCCACGGCGTCCACCGTGCTCGTGGGCAGCTCGGCCCGGCCACCGATCCAGTGGATCTTCTCGGGGTGGGCGGCGCTGGCCTCCCAGCGCGGGAGCACCACGAGCAGCCGGTAGGCCAGCGCGCTGTAGGCCTGCCAGCGGCCGGACGCACGGGTGCTGTCGGGATCGGCGTCCGGTCGCGGCTCGCAGATCACGGCCACCAGGTCCCGCGGGAGCAGTTCGCCGGGCACCACGCGCGCCCGCTGGACCGGGATCTCGAGCTCGTCCAGGAGGTTGGCCAGCCCCCGGTGGCCGATGGCCGAGCGGCTGTACGAGTCCGCCTCCCGCGACCAGGTGCTGCCACCGCCGCGCAGGGCCACCACCAGGCCCACCAGCAAGGAGAGGACCGACACCACCACGATCACCGCCAGCGCACGCGGCATCCCGGTCACGGCCGGGCCCCCCGCGCACCCGCGCCGGTGGCTGGCGCCAGGCCACCCGCCCGCTGCCGCCAGTGCTCCCAGTCCGCCGCCGACGCCGACCGGCCCCCGAAGTGATGACGCTCCACGGCCGCCACCAGGCCGGCGAGGGGCTCCCGGCCCGGATCGCTGGCCGGGATGCGTCGCAGGCACTGGCGGCTGGTCCAGGCCTCGGGCCAGCCGCCACCGGCGCGACGACCGAAGCGACCGAGCACCTCGCCCAGCAGCAGGCGCAGGGCCTCGCCGAAGTCGCCCCGGTCGGCGGCCCGGACGGCGGCGGGCGGGGCGGCATCCAGCTGGTCGCTCCGCTCCGGCCGGTCCGGCGCCGGGGCCTGCGCCCCGCTGTCGCGACCAGCCCGTCGCGCCAGGACACCGTGCACCGTCATGGTGGCCAGCAGCACCACGGCCACGGCCACGAGCAACCAGGTCAGCAGCTGCAGGACGTCGCCGAGCGGGGCCGCATCCATGGTCAGGGCCGCCCCGGGCGTCGGGGATGGGGCCGACCCGACCGGATCGAGTTCCGTCTGCAGGCCGGCCAGCGCACGCTCGGTGGCGGCGGCGATCTCGGCGGCGGCGATCTCGGCGGCGGACGACGAACCGTTGGACATGGCGGCGATCCGATACGGGTCGGGGAACGGCGGTGCGACACCGCGCCGATCATACCCGCCGGTTCGTGGACGGGCAAGGCACGGACGGCCGGCGCGTCCGCCACCGGGACGCCCGGGCGGGGTCAACGGTCCGTGTCACACCTCGGCAGCCGGATCCGGAACGTCGTGCCCTGGCCCGGCTCGCTCTCGCAGGTGATGCTGCCCTCGTGCTGCTCCACCAGACCATGGACCATGGCGAGGCCCAGGCCGGTGCCGGCACCGGCGGCCTTGGTGGTGAAGAAGGGCTCGAAGATCCGCTCGCGGGTGTCGGCGTCCATCCCGCAGCCGTCGTCCTGGACGGTGATCAGGACGTGGGAGCGCCGGTCGGGCCGACCGGGAACGCCCTCGGCAAGGAGCGCCTCCGAGGCCGAGGCCGGACCCGACGCGACGGCGACCCGGAGCGTGATCGCGCCCCCCGCGGGCAACGCATCCCGGGCGTTGACGCAGAGGTTCATGAGCATCTGCTCGAGGAGATTGCGGTCGGCCAGGACGCAGGGCGAGTCATCGCCCGGCTGGAAGTCCACGACGATGTCCTCGCCGATCAGCCGACGGATCATCGGCAGCATCCCGGCCACCATCGCGTCGACGTCCACCACCGCCGGGGCCAGCGGTTGCCGGCGGCTGAAGGTCAGCAGCTGGCCGACCAGCTGGGTGGCGCGGTCGACGGCGGCCAGGACGTGGCTCAGCGCGTCGTGCGCCGGATGGTCCGTCGCGAGGTCGTCCCGCGCGAGCGTCCCGTAGCCGCCGATCACCTGCAGCAGGTTGTTGAAGTCGTGGGCCACGCCGCCGGCCAGCCGGCCCAGCGACTCCAGCCGCTGGGCATGCTGGTACTGCCGCTGCAGCTCCGCGCGCTCGACGGCGAGCTGCTCGCGCTCCGACTCCGAGCGCTTCAGCTCCCGGAGGTCCACGTCGATGCAGTACATCTCCCGCTCGCCGGTGATGGTCTCGTGCATCACGTGGGAGGAGTAGACGGGCACCTCGGCGCCCCAGCGGTCCCGCAGGACCAGCTCGCAGGCGGGGATGGGCGGCCCGCCGTCCAGCCAGGCATCGACACCGGCCACCACCTCCGCGCGCATGGCCGGCGGGATGATCAGATCCTCCAGCTTGCGGCCCAGCGCCTCCTCCCGCGTGTAGCCGTAGACCAGGGTGCTCGCGCGATTCCAGGAGATCACGCGCCGCTGGGCGTCATAGCCCTGCACCGGGACGTGCTCCAGTCCCTCCAGCAGCGTCTGGAAGCGGCTCCAGCTCTCCCGCAGCACCAGGGGATCGAGCCCGTCCAGGAGAGCGGTCGTCGTCTGATCCGCCATGAGCCACACCATCCGTCGAGATACCGGTCGCGATGCGATCCCATGATGGGGCCATCCCCCGGGTCGATGATCGTCCCGGGCGGACGGGCCTTGAGGCCAGCGTGCACCTGCGGGCCGCCCCGCATGGCCGGGCACGTAAAATCTTGATTTAATGTGCGGATTCTGAGCTTATCGGCTGGCAATCCTCTGCAGGCTGTGTTACGCTCTGGGCCGGAATCTCGCGGATACGCGGCCGCCGGCGCGCCGGCGCCGCGGTCTATGTGTTGCCCCAGCGCCCCTCGCGGGGCCATGCAGGAAAGGCAGGAATCATGAAGACCTTGCTCACGATCGCCGCGGTGGCGCTCCTGGCGAGCACCGCCTCCGGCCAGCTGGTGATCACCGGCGTGTACGACGGCCCCCTGACCGGTGGCGTGCCCAAGGGCGTCGAGCTCTGCGCCGTCATGGACATCGCCGACCTCTCCGCGTACGGCCTCGGCTCCGCCAACAACGGCGGCGGCAGCGATGGCGAGGAGTTCACCTTCCCGGCCGACTCCGTCCTGATGGGCGAGTTCATCTACGTGGCCACCGAGGAGATCGGCTTCACCGACTTCTTCGGCTTCGCGCCGGACTACACCACCGGCGCCATGGCCATCAACGGCGACGACGCCATCGAGCTGTTCCACAACGGCGTGGTCGTGGACCTGTTCGGCGACATCAACGTCGACGGCACCGGCCAGCCGTGGGATCACGTTGACGGCTGGGCGTACCGCAACGACGGGACGGGGCCGGACGGCAGCACGTTCGTGCTAGCCAACTGGTCGTTCAGCGGCACGAATGCGCTCGACGGCG
>JAASSM010000110.1 GCA_021767885.1 bacterium
AGAAGACGCCCTTGCGGTAGGGCGTGCCCTCCTCCTTGAGCTGCTCCTCGGTGCGGCCCACCCCGGCGATCTCCGGATCGGTGTAGCAGACGCCGGGGATGGTGCCGCGGTCCACGTGGCCCCAGCCGGTGACGATCCGCTCCACGCAGGCCACCCCTTCCTCCTCGGCCTTGTGGGCGAGCATGGGTCCGGCGATCACGTCGCCGATGGCGTACACGCCCTCGGCGCGGGTCCCGAAGCGGTCGTCCACCGGGATGCGCCCGCGCTCGTCCAGCTCGATGCCCACCGACTCGAGGCCCAGGCCCTCGGTGTAGGGGCGCCGCCCCACGGCCAGCAGCACGCGGTCGGCCGTGAGCGGCTCCTTGCCCTCGATCTCCACCACGGCACCCTGATCGGTCTTCCGGGCGCCGGTCACGCGGGCCTTCAGCATGAACGTCAGGCCCTGGCGCTTGAGCAGCTTCTGGGCCTCGCGGGCGATCTCGGCGTCGGTCCCGGGCAGGATGCGGTCGAGGTACTCCACCACCGTGACCTTGGCGCCCAGACGCTTCCAGACGCTCCCCAGTTCCAGGCCGATGTACCCCGCGCCGATCACCACCAGGTGGCCGGGCACCTCGGGGTAGGCCAGGGCCGCGGTGCTGTCGCCGATCACGTCGCCGTCCAGCTCCACGCCCGGCAGGGGGGCCGACACGCTGCCGGTGGCGATGAGCACGTGCCTGGCGGCGATGGCGACCTCGTCCTCGCCCGCGACCACCACCTTGCCCGGGCCCTCCAGCCGCGCGGCGCCCTGGTAGCGGGTCACCCCGTTCTTCTTGAACAGGCCGGCGATCCCGTCGGTGAGGTCGGTCACCACCTTGTCCTTGCGGCCGAGCATGGCCGCGAGATCCAGCGTCACGTCGCCGGTCCGGATGCCCTGGTCGGCGAGGGCGCCGGAGCGCAGCTCGTGGAAGTGCTCGCTGCTCTCCAGCAGCGCCTTGCTGGGGATGCAGCCCACCCGCAGGCAGGTGCCGCCCAGGCGGGGCTCCTTGTCGATGCAGGCGGTGTCCAGGCCCAGCTGGGCGGCGCGGATGGCCGCCACGTAACCGCCCGGTCCGGCGCCGATCACCACGAGGTCGTGCTGCTTCTGCTGCATGGGTGTCGCTTTCGGGGCTGGGACGGCGGGACGACCTCGCCGTCCCGCCCGTCCGGGGAAGGTTCCGCTCAGATCTCCAGCATGAGCCGCTCCGGCGCCTCGATGCACTCCTTGACGTGCTTGAGGAAGGTGACGCCCTCGCGGCCATCCACCAGGCGGTGGTCGTAGGTCAGGGCCACGTACATCATGGGGCGGATCACGATCTCGCCGTCGCGCACCACCGGCCGGTCCTGGATGGCGTGCAGGCCCAGGACGCCGCTCTGGGGCGGGTTGACGATGGGTGTGGACAGGAGCGAGCCGTAGACGCCGCCGTTGCTGATGGTGAAGGTGCCGCCCTCGAGCTCGGAGAGGTCCAGCTTCTTGTTCTGGGCCCGCTCGGCGAAGTCGGCGATGGTCTGCTCCAGGGCGCCGAAGCCCAGCAGCTCGGCGTTGCGGATCACCGGCACCACCAGGCCCTTGCCGCTGCCGATGGCGATGCCGATGTCGTGGTGGTCGCGCTCGACGATGTCCTGGCCCCGGATCTCGCTGTTCAGCTGGGGCACCAGGCGCAGGGCCTCGATCGCCGCGCGGGCGAAGAAGCTCATGAAGCCCAGCTTGACGCCGTACTTCGCCAGGAAGGCGTCCTGGTGACGGGCGCGCATCTCCTTGACCGCCGTCATGTCGACCTCGTTGAACGTGGTCAGCAGGGCGGCCTGGTGCTGCGCCTCCACCAGCCGCTCGGCGATGCGCCGGCGGATGGGGCTCATGGGGCGCAGGCGCTCCTCGCGCGAGCCAGCAGGCGCCTGGGGCGCGGCCGGACGCGCGGGCTTCGCCGTGGGCGCGGCCGGCGCGGGGGCGCCGCCACCGGCGGGCCGATCGGCCTTCTGGGCCGGTGCCCGGCGGGCGGTGTCGTCCCGGCGGGTGGCCACCGCGCGCTGGGCGTCCTCCTTGAGCACGCGGCCGCCGGGGCCGGTGCCGCGGACCGTGGCCGGGTCGATGCCAGCCTGGTCGAGGATGCGCTGGGCGGCGGGCATGACGGGACCCTCGCCGCCGGCGGTGTCGTCGCCCGCGGGGGGCTCGGTGGTGGTGCCGGGCTCGGGGGCG
Source organism: bacterium (assembly GCA_021767885.1). The sequence goes on from JAASSM010000110.1 coordinate 2,213, forward strand.
GTGGTCTGGCCGTCGGCCGGGGAGGCGTCGGCCGGCGTCTCCGCATCCGTTCCGGTCTGCCCGCCGGACGCGTCGGCGGCCGCCGCGTCGCCGCCGCCGTCACCGGTGGCGGTCTCGTCGATGACGGCCACCAGGTCGCCCACCTTGCAGAACTCGCCGGCCGCCACCTTGATCTCCACCAGCTTGCCCGCCGCCGGGGCGGGCAGCTCCACGGTGGCCTTGTCCGAGTCGATCTCCGCGATGGGGTCGTCCACCGCCACCATGTCGCCCTCGGCGCGCAGCCAGTCCGCCACCTGCACCTCGCTGATGGACTCGCCCAGTTCCGGGACCCGCACCTCGATCATGTCGCCCGTTCCTCCGTTGCGCCGCCGCGGCCCCGGGGGCCGCTAGCAGGCAGAATAAAGCCGGGGCCCACTCTGGCGAGTGGACCCCGGCGCCCCGGAATGAAGGAGGCACACCAGGCACGCGACCCCCTTCGCACCATAAACAAGACCAAAACGTTCAAGTTCGCACGTCATTTTTTCACGTCCGGCCCGAAAACCCGCTCCATGAGCAAGAGCTGCTCCAGCTTGTGGCTCGCGGACGACCCCGTCGCCGGCGACGACGACACCGGCCGGCACACCGGCAGCAGCTCGCGGCCCCCCGGCAGGGTCTCGCCGTACCGGTAGCGGAGGTAGGGCCAGGCGCCCATGTTGCGCGGTTCCTCCTGGACCCAGCGCACCGGCACGCCCTCGGGGTAGCCGTCGAAGACCTCCTCCAGGCGCGCGCCGGCCAGCGGGTAGAGCTGCTCGAGGCGCAGGATGTGGATGTCGTCGCGGCCGAGGCGGGCGCGGTGCCGCTCGAGCTCGAAGTAGACCTTGCCGCTGCAGAGCAGGATCTCGCGCACCCGGGCGTCGTCCTGGCCGCGGCGCGGGTCGGGGATCACGCGCTGGAAGGCGCCGGTGGCGAGGTCGTCCAGGCTGGAGGCGACCTCCGGGGCGCGCAGCATGCTCTTGGGCGTGAACACCACCAGGGGCTTGCGCCACTTGCGCTTGACCTGGCGGCGCAGCAGGTGGAAGAGCTGCGCCGCGGTGGTGGGCTGGACGATCTGCAGGTTGTCCTCGGCCGCCAGGTTGAGGAAGCGCTCGATGCGGGCGCTGCTGTGCTCGGGGCCCATGCCCTCGAACCCGTGGGGCAGGAGCATGACCAGGCCCGAGAGCATGCGCCACTTGTCCTCGCCGCTGGCGATGAACTGGTCGATGATCACCTGGGCGGCGTTGAAGAAGTCGCCGAACTGGGCCTCCCACATCACCAGGGCGTCGGGGGCGGAGAGGCTGTAGCCGTAGTCGAAGCCCAGGACGCCGGCCTCCGACAGCGGGCTGTTGTAGATCTCCACGGGCGCCTGCTCGTTGCCCAGATGCTGGTAGCTCTCGTGCCGGGCGCCGGTCTTCGCGTCGTGCAGCACGGAGTGGCGGTGGCTGAAGGTGCCGCGCTCGGAGTCCTGGCCGCTGAGCCGGACGCGGTGCCCCTCGACGGCGAGCGAGGCCATGGCCAGTCCCTCGGCGGCGGCCCAGTCCAGGGGCTCCTCGCCGGCGGCCTGCTTGCGGCGCAGATCGAGCAGGCGCTGGATCTTGCGGTGGGGCGTGAAGCCCTCCGGCACCGTGGCCAGGCGCTCGAGCAGGCTGGCGAGCTGCTCGCTGGGCACGCCGGTCCGCACGTCGGGGACCACGCTCTCGGGGCCGCCCTGGTAGCTCTTCCAGATCACGCTGGTGATGCGCCGCTTGCCGGTGGCGCCGTTCGCCTCGGGCTCGACGTGGGCCTCCTGGAAGTGCTGCTCCAGGTGCTGGCGGCGCTCGTCGGCGATGCGGTCGGCCTGCTCCTGGGTCACCTCGCCCAGCTTCTTGAGGTGTTCGAGGTAGCCCTGGCGGACGCCCTGACGGCGGCGGATCTGGTCGTAGAGCAGGGGCTGGGTGAAGGCGGGCTCGTCGGACTCGTTGTGGCCGCGGCGCCGGTAGCAGAGCATGTCGATCACCACGTCGCGTTTGAACGCCTCGCGGTAGTCGAGAGCCAGGGAGACCACACGGGCCACCGCCTCGGGGTCCTCGCCATTGACGTGGAAGATGGGGATCTGGAGCATCTTGGCCACGTCGGTGCAGTAGCGGCTGGAGCGCGAGTCGCGCGGGTCGGTGGTGAAGCCGAGCTGGTTGTTGACCACCACGTGCAGGGTGCCGCCGGTGCGGTAGCCACGCAGCTCGGAGAGGTTGAGCGTCTCCTGCACCACGCCCTCGCCGATGAAGGCGGCGTCGCCGTGGATGAGGATGCCCATGCCGCGGTCGTACCGGTGGTCGCCCAGGCGGTCCATCTTGGCGCGGATGCGCCCGAGGGCCACGGGATTGACGAATTCCAGGTGACTGGGATTGAAGCAGAGCGCCAGATGGACCTGGCGGCCGTCGCGCGTGTGCCAGTCGCTGTGGTGGCCGAGGTGGTACTTGACGTCGCCCTGGCCGAGGTAGAGGTCGGGCTGGTTGTCCTCGAAGAGCTCGAAGATCTTGCCCGGGGTGACGCCCAGGATGTTGGCCATGACGTTCAGGCGGCCCCGGTGGGCCATGCCCAGGACGATGTCCTCGATGCCCTGGCCGGCGGCGTACTCGATGGACTGGGCCAGCAGGGGGATCAGGCTCTCGGCGCCCTCGAGGGAGAAGCTCTTGGCCCCGATGTACTTCTTCTGGATGAACTCCTCGAGCAGCACCGCGTCGGTCAGGCGGGTCAGGATGTCCACCTGGTCCTCGCGCGGCAGCTCGATGCGGTTCTCGCACTGCTCCATGCGCTGATAGAGCCAGCGGCGGCAGTCGATGTCGTCGATGTGCATGAACTGCGCGCCGATGGAGCGCGTGTAGGTGGCCTGCAGGCGCCGGAGGATCTCCCGCAGGGGCAGCACCTCGCCGGGGGCCAGGCTGCCGGCGGAGAAGGGCAGGTCCAGATCCGCCTCGGTGAAGCCGTAGTGGTCGAGGGTCAGCTCCTCGGGCGGGGGCGGCGGTGGGCCCAGGGGATTGACGCGGGCGATGTTGTGGCCGCGGACCCGGTAGTTGCGGATGAGCTGGTCGACCCGGTTCTGGCGCTCGGCCAGCTCGAGCTGGCGGCGGCCCACCATGGCGGCGTCGGCGGCGGACACGCTGTCGCCCAGGCTCATGGAGGCGAAGTAGTTGCGCCAGTTCTCGGGGACCGACTCGGGGTTCTCGCGCCAGGCGGCGTAGAGCTCCTCGCTGAACGCCAGCGAGAGGGTGTTGGGGGCGTGCTGGTCGGTGTCCATGTCCGTCCTGCCCTCGATCCGGGGCGGAGCCGCAGGTGGCACGGGGACACGATCGGCGGCTCTTCGCCGCCGATCGTCGCATTCCATCGGCATAGGTTTAACACGAATCCGGAATTCCGCACACCGGAGGTGAAGGATTTTCAGCCACCTGCGATGCCGTTGTCCCCGGGCGCCATGCCTGCTTGACTCTCCACGTCTCAGGGTCGTCCGCGATGAACGCCGTGCCAGGCCCCTAGAACCCGATCCCCGCCATGACCATGAGGGTGGAGTTCTTGACGTCGACCCCGTCCTGATCGCCCTCGGCGTCGTCGATGGAGGTCAGGCCCAGGGTGTAGCGGGCCTCCAGCGTGATCCGCGTGGCCTCGCCCGCGGCGATGTCCAGGCCGGCGCCCACGGTGGCCCCGAGGTCCAGGCTCTTGACGCCGTCGAGGTCCTCCTCCTCCTCCTGGGTGTCGCTCTGTCCCTGGGCCGAGGCGGTGACGTCCACGGCCATCTTCGCGCTCAGCTTGAAGCCCACGCTGGGGCCGACCAGGAAGAACGGCCGCGTCGAGGCCGTGGGCGCGGGGGAGATCCGCAGCAGGAGGGGGATCTCGAGGTAGGTGAGCTTCAGCGTCTGCTCCCAGTCCACGTTCACCAGGCCGAAGTCCTCCACCTCCACCTGGCCGGAGCCCTCGTACTTCGCTCCCTTGCTCACGACGAGGGCCTCGGGCTGGAAGGCGAGGTTCGGGGAGAAGGCGTAGACGAGGTAACCGCCGGCGGCGAAGGCGAGTCGCTGGTCCGGTGCGGTGAGGTCGCCGCCGCCTTCGAAGGGGTCGGGCATGTCCACGTCGTCGCCGGTGAACTTGCTCAGGGCCAGGCCGGCCTTGATGCCCCGGCCGACCAGCCCGGTCTCCTGAGCCTGCGTGATGGCGAACGTTCCCATGAGCACTGTGACGATGCAGAGCGTTCCGAAGAGCTTGCGATGCATGTGGCGACCTCCCGGTCGATGACGCGATGGGATACACGGAACCAAGGCCCGGACCGCGGGCGCCGACGCACGGCGTCATCGGCCCGACCGCTGATGCCCGGGATCTTGCCCGTGATGAAAAGACATGTCCAGTATCAGGTTGGCGTGGCG
>JAASSM010000111.1 GCA_021767885.1 bacterium
ATCTCATTCCCCTGCTGGGCCTGAGCGTGGACCTGGCCCGCGGCGCGGCCCTGCGCATGCAGAGCCGCGAGCGCGCCTACCTGCGCCGCGTGCTCGATGCGCTTCCCGCCCCGGTCTACGCCCGCGACGCGAGCGGCCGCTACCGCCTGCTGAACACCGCGGCGGCCACCTTCATCGGCGGCACCCGCGAGGAGCTCGAGGGCCGCCGCCTGCAGGACGTCCCGCTGGATCCCGACCTCATCGAGCGCAACCTCGCCATCGACCGTCGGGTCCTCGCCGAGGGCAAGACGCTCCGCCATCCCGGCGCGCGGATCCCCGACGCCGAGGGCCGCGAGCATTGCCTGCAGCTGGTCACCCAGCTCCTGCCCGCGGTGGATGGCGAGCCCGATCAGGTCCTCGGCGTGGCCACCGACATCACCGCCCTGAAGGCCGCCGAGCACCAGCTCGAGGATCGCCTGCGCAGCGAGCGCACCCTGCGTCGCTGCCTGAGCATGCTGGTCCGCACCACGGCCGAGGGGTTCGACCAGACCATGACCGACGTGCTCGGCGAGGTGGGCCGCAGCTGCGGCGCCGACAGCGTGTTCATCTACCATACCGACCCCGAGGCGGGTCTCGCCCGCCAGCGGCACCTCTGGCACGACGGCGACACCCCCGTCCAGCCCACCCATGACCTGCGCCGCATGGCCTGGGTGATCAACCGGCTGGACGAGGGCGAGACCGTGGTCTACGACGCGGTCCACCAGCGGGCCCCCATGGAGTCGTTCAACAAGGCCGCCGATGGGTTCGGCGTCCGCTACCTCATCCTCGCGCCGGTCTTCACCCCCGAGGGCGAACTCCACGGCATCCTGGGCGCCCACTTCCCCGACACCCCGGACACCGCCACGCTCTCGAGCTGCCGCCGCGTCCTGGCCGCCCTGGCCGACCTCTACACCGGCTCGCGCATCCGCGTGGATGCCATCACGGCCCTGCAGCAGGCCAAGGAGCAGGCCGAGGCCAGCAGCCAGGCCAAGAGCGAGTTCCTGGCCAACATGAGCCACGAGATCCGCACGCCGCTCAACGCGGTGGTGGGCCTGGCCGACATCCTGCGCGGCCTCGAGCCCACCGCCGAGCAGGTCCAGTACCTGGACATGATCCAGCAGGGCAGCGACGCGCTCCTCGGTCTGATCAACGACGTCCTGGACGTCTCCCGCATCGAGTCCGGCCAGTTCACCCTCGACCAGGCCACCGTCGACCTGCCCGCGCTGATGACCGAGGTGGTGGACATGATGGCCTACAACGCCCAGCAGCAGGGACTCGAGCTGGTCTACTACCTCACCCCGGCCGCACGACGCACCGTGGTCTGCGATCCGGTGCGCCTGAAGCAGGTGCTCCTGAACCTGCTGGGCAACGCCATCAAGTTCACCGAGAGCGGCCACGTGGCGCTGCGGGTCGGTCGTGACGACCACGGTCACTGCCTCTTCGAGGTGGCCGACACCGGCATCGGCATCCCCGCCGACAAGCACCAGGCCATCTTCGAGAAGTTCACCCAGGCCGACACCTCCCACACCCGCAAGTACGGCGGCACGGGGCTGGGTCTGGCCATCTGCCGGCAGCTGGTCGAGCTGATGGGCGGCACCATCTCCCTGTCCAGCGAGGTGGGCCGCGGCACCACCTTCGTGATCTCGGTCCCGCTGGCCGTCGCCCCCGAGCGCGACCGGGCGCCGCTGCCGGACCCCGACCTCGAGGACCGCCGCTACCTCGCCGTCCTGGCCGACCCGGCCGCGCGCCAGGCGGCCGCCAGCGACCTCGCCGACCTCGGGCTGGTGGGCGAGACCGCGCCCGACGCCCCCGCCGCCTGCAGCCTCCTCGTCGGCACCAGCCCCTGCGACGTGGTCCTCGTGGACGCGCAGCTCGACAGTCTCCAGCTCCAGGCCATCGGCGAGGCCGCGGCCGCCCGGCCGGCGGACCTCCGGCCGCAGCTGGTGCTGCTGCCCCCCTATGGCGACGACCGCGACCCCGCCACCCTGGCAGCCGAGGGCTGGGCCGCCGTGGTCCACAAGCCGCTGCGCCGCGGAACCCTCCGGCGCCGCCTGCGCGAGGTGCTCGACGCTGCCCGGCCCGGCGAGTCCGGGGATCTCCGGCCGTCGCCTGCGGCCCCGTCCAGGGCCTCCGCGCCCGCCGGCGCCCGGACGCCAGCCGCCCCGCCGGCCGGCATCGAGCTTTCGGAGGAGGAGCTGATCAGCCTGACCGACGGGCTGGTGGAATCCCCGTCCCGCGGCCTCCCGTCGGCCGGGGGCTCCGGCGCCGACGCCCTCGCGACGTCCCCCGCGGACGCCACCGCACCCGCACCCGACGAGGCGCCCTGGGCGGTCTCCGACGCCCGCCGGGTCCTGCTGGTGGAGGACAACCTCTTCAACCAGAAGGTGGCGTCCCGGCTGCTCGAGACCCTGGGCTGCGAGGTGACCGTGGCGGAGAACGGCCGCCGCGCGGTGGGCGCCGCGGCCGCCGGGCCGTTCGACCTCGTGCTCATGGATTGCCAGATGCCGGTGATGGACGGCCTGGAGGCGGCGCGGCGCATCCGCCAGCTCCCGGGCGACCGGGGCCGCGTGCCCATCGTGGCGATGACCGCCAACGTCCAGGGCGAGAACCGCGACGCCTGCCTCGCCGTGGGCATGGATGGCTTCGCGAGCAAGCCCGTGAACAAGCGCGTGCTGCGCGAGATCCTCGAGCAGTTCGTCGCCGCGACCGTGGCCACCTAGGCCCGGCTACCGCGCGAACAGCCGTCGCAGCTTCTCCACCGGATACGTGTTGATGATCTGGTCGCAGACCAGCCCCATGTCGCGCGCGATCTGCACGCCGATGCGGTAGTCCACCAGCCGGGCGGCCCGGTGGGCGTTGGGGTTGATGGCCAGGGGCACCTGCAGCTCGGCCGCCAGCCGACAATGCGTGTCGTCCAGCTCGGCGCAGGCCGGATTGGCGTCCAGCTCGAGGACGGTGCCGGTCTCCGCCGCCGCCTTCAGCACCCGCATCATGTCCAGCGGCACCGGCGGCCGGCTCACCATGTAGCAGCCCAGCGGCTTGCTCACCATGTCCACGTCCGGGTCGTGGATCAGGCGCAGGGCGGCCTCGGTGTAGGTCTCCTTGCTATGGCCGTTGGGTGCGGGCAGGGCGGCCAGCAGGTAGTCGAGGTTGCCGCGCAGACCGAGGGGCAGGTCGAGCGAGCCGTCCGGCCCGGCATCCACCTCCATGCCGTGCATGAGGGTGAAGTCCGCGTACTCCTCGCGCAGCGCCGCGATCTCCGCCTGCTGCGCGATCTCGCCGGCGAGGTCCAGGCCGTCCGGGTGCAGCTCCGACCGCAGGTGGTCCGAGACGCCGAGATACTCCAGACCCAGGGCCTGGGCGGTCTCCACCATCCGGCGCAGCGAGTGGGCGCCATCGGCATAGCGCGTGTGCGCATGCAGCAGCCCGCGGATGTCGCAGGGGCGCACCAGATCGGTGGGTTCGGGGGCCTGGTCGTTCACGGGCTGTCCTCACGCTTGATGTCCGGCCACGAGCGGCGTCGCCCGCGGCATGCGAACATCAAAGGCGAGGACAGCTCGCCCCGCAAGATGTGGGATCGCCGGCCGCCGGTCGCGCCGCATGGCGGCCGGTGCGCGGCCCGGCGAACCGTGGACGGTGCCGGTCTAGTAGGCGCCCCAGGGCTGCTTGCCCGGGATCCACCAGCTCGGCAGCAGCACCTTGAGCATGCCCGCGAACCGGCGCGACCGCGCCACCGCCTCGGCGCTGGCCTTCGCCTCGGTGCCGAGCTGCTCCTCGAACATGCGGTCGAAGGCCTCGCGCGCGGCGTCGCGGCGCGCGTCCTCGCTGTCGAACTGCCCGCGGATGGCCGCCAGCTCGCCGTGATCGAGGAAGAAGCCGCCGCAGCCGGGGCACTCGTCCACCACCACCTCGCGCTTGACGGTGAACCAGTGGCGCATCATCACCAGCTCGGGGCAGCGCGGGCAGTGACGCCGCGCCTCGGGGTCCACGACCACGGAGGGGTCGCGGTCCACGTCCAGCAGGCCGTCCTGCACCGGCTCGGCGGGTTCGTCCATGCGCTGCAGTTCGTGGGCGTCGAACCAGACGCCGCCGCAGCCTCCGCGGCAGACGTCCACGGTGATCTCGCCCACCTGGTGGGCGCTGAGGGCATGTCCGCAGGCCGGACAGTTCACGGGTCGCCTCCCCGTCGCGGGACACGGTGAGCGGCGCACGCGGCGCCGCCGGGCTCCCGTGGTATCGGCCGGTCCCGCGGAAGCTTGACCGCAGAGCGCTCGCGTCCGGTCCGCACCCGCTGCGATCACCCGATCAGATGGTGATCACCCGTGCCGCATCCCACTGCGCGGCCTGGATCTCGCGCATGTTGCTCTGCGTACCCACGGCCAGGCGATCCTCCAGCCCGTAGAACTGCAGGCAGGTGCCGCAGGCCAGGAGCTGGACGCCGCGCCCGGCCAGGGCGGACAGCGTCTCGAGCACCGGCGAGCCCTCGCAGACCAGGCGGACGCCCTCGGCATAGAAGGCGATGCGGCCGGGAAGGCGATCCTCCAGGTCCAGCAGGTCGAGGTAGGAGCCCACCAGCTTGTGGGCCAGGGCGGGGTCGGCGGTGCCCATGCCGTCACGGGTTATCAGCACGGTGACGTCGGGATCGGGCTTCTTCTCGGCGGCTCCTCAGGGCTCGCGGTCCAGCTCGGGATCGGGCACGAAGGCCAGCATGGTGGCCGGGTAGCGATCGGTCATCAGCAGGAAGCCGCGGCCCGGCAGGCGGGCCAGGGCCTCCCAGTTGCGCGCCGGCTGGTCGGGATCGCGGCGCAGGTCCAGCGGTGCGCGGTCGGTGTGGGTGATGCGGCCACGGTGGAGTCGCAACTCCAGCAGCTGCTCCACCGGCTGGTCGGGCACCGTGGGCGGGCGCAGCAGCCGGGCCTCGCCGGGGAAGAAGTAGTTGATCACCCAGAAGCGGCCGGCGGCGTCTGCGGCGGTGGCGTCGGTGATCCGGTACTCCACGTGCTCGAGGGGGGCGGTGCCGCGGTACTCCAGCTCCGCGTCGAAGAGCGCTGCATGGGCGCCCGGGTTGACCAGCAGGCCATTGGCCTCGAAGAGCACCGCCACCCGTCCGGGCGCCAGCACCAGGGCCTCCTGCGACATCTCCGGCAGGTCGGTGGGCAGCGGGACGGTGGCCATGCGCGCGGTGTCCACCCGCAGACGGAGCGGCTGGTCCGCCGGCGCGAGGGTCCCGCGCAGCAGCACGCCCCCCATGCGCCCCTCGAGCTCGGTCTCCACCGCGAAGTAGATGGTGTCGCCCGCGGAGGCCACGGCCTCCAGGCCGTCCCAGCCGGGCAGGCTCTCGATCAGGTCGGGAGCCTCGAGCACCAGCGGGCGCGGCTCCAGGGGCTCGCGGCGCCGGTGGTCCAGCACGTCGAGGATCTCCTGCCGCGTGACCGTGAACAGCCCCAGTTCGCCGGGGCGGGCGCCGAACCGCTCGGGGTGCTGCGGGACGATCACCAGGTTGTCGCCGCACCAGCAGAGGGCGGAGATCTCCGCGTCGGGGGAGGCGATGGGCCCGGCCAGGGGCAGCAGCCGCGGCTCGGCCGGCACGGGGCTGGCCACCGCGGAGGAGTCGGCGGCCGGCAGCTCGGAGACGGCCGCGCCAGGACCATCGGGGCGGCCATCGGACTGGCCGGCCGGCCGGCCGTCGCCACAGCCGCCCAGCAGCGCGGCAGCCAGGGCCAGGGCGATGATCATGGCGGCCGGCACGGCCCGTACGGCCGGACGCGGCGCGCGAGCACGCGTGCATCCGGGCCGGTCGCCACGGCCCATGTCCCGCCGGTCAGGCATACAGCTCGTACCTCGCCAGGCGGCCGTCGAGGCCGCCGTTGCGCAGGGGCTTCTTCCAGGCGGGCCGCAGGCCGATGAGCTTGAGCAGCTCGCGGTCGCCGAAGTAGATGTAGGCCTCGCTGCCGGCGCACTGGAACTTGAGCCAGTCGCCGAGGGCCTTGTAGAAGGTCTTCAGGTCGCCGCCGGACCCGAGCCGGATGCCGTGGGGCGGGTTGCAGACGATCACCGCGTCACGGATGCCGTCGGTCTTCAGGGCGTCCGCGCAGCGGACCAGCACCCGGTCGCCGCCGGGCAGCCGGCCCAGGTTCCGGCGCGCGGCCTCCACGGCCGCGGGGTCCACGTCGCCGCCGGACACCGCGCCGGCAGCCAGCAGCCGCCGCCGGCTGTCCAGGCCCTTCTTGACCTGCTTCCAGGCCACGATGTCGAAGTCCGGCAGCTGCATGAATCCGAAGTGGCGGCGCAGGGTTCCCGGCGGCGTGCCGGTGCCGCGCAGCCACGCCTCGGCCAGCAGGGTGCCCGCGCCACACATGGGATCGTGCAGGGGGCGGTCCCCGGTCCAGCCGCTCAGCGCGATGATGGCCGCCGCGGTGGTCTCCTGCATGGGCGCCCGGCCGGCCTGCCGCCGGTAGCCGCGCTTGTGGAGCGAGCCGCCGCCCAGGTCCACGCCCACGGTGACCTGGTCGTGGGCGGCGTGGACGTTGAGCCAGAGGTGGGGGTTCTTCGTGTCGATGTCGGGCCGCTCGCCGGTGTCC
>JAASSM010000112.1 GCA_021767885.1 bacterium
CCCTGCGGACCATCGCGCTGCTGACCGTCCTGGACGGCCTGCTGCTGCTGGTCTTCGCCTTCAACCGGACCTTCGTGGTGGCGCTGGGGCTCTTCGCCTGCTTCGGCGCCCTGGCCACCCTCGCGCAGATCGCCCTGGCCACCTTCTTGCAGGACACCGCCCCCGAGCACAGCCGCGGCCGCACCTTCGGCTGGCTGGGCACGGTGATCGGGCCGCTCTCGCTGGCCGCGGTGTTCCTCGGCCCGCTGGCCGCCAGCGTGACCGGGGTGGTGGCCGTGCTGGCCGCCTGTGGCGCCGCCGAGGTGCTGGTGGGATCGGCGGGGATCCGCGGCCGCGGTCGGACCAGCGGCTGAGTTCTCCCCCGCCGGCGGCAATCCTCGCCCGCCGCGCCGGTGCATTCTGCACGCCGGTGCCGCGTCGCGGCCGCCAGCAGCCGCGAAACGGGCCATTCCCGCCTCCTGACCGACCCTGGCCTCCGGCACGCCCCTTGCAGCGATGCGGGGGGTCCATGGATTCTGCACGATCAAGACCGGAGGCCGGTCCATGCTTCGCCTGCCCGCCCACGCGCGCGGATTCACCCTCGTCGAGCTCATGGTCCTCATCGGGATCGTGGGGCTGCTCGCCGCCATCGGCGTGCCGACGTTCAACGGCTACCTGCGCGCCAACCAGATCACCAGCGTGGGCGACCGGCTCGCCGCCGACGTGGCGCTGGCCCGATCCACCGCCGTCGCCCAGGGGCGGATCGTCCGCCTCGAGGCCGAGGCCGGCGGCTACACCATCACCGTGCCCACCACCGGCCGGACGCTCCGCGACCGCACCTTCGACGGCAGCGTCCAGCTCCAGAATCCGCAGACCATCGACTTCTTCCCCTGGGGCTCGGCGGACACCGTCACCCTGATCCTCGACGACGGCAGCGATCAGCGTCAGGTGCAGGTGCTGCCCACCGGCATGGCGGAGGTGGGGCCATGAGGCGACGGTTGCAACGCGCCCTCGCGCGCGGCGTCCGCGGCCCGGCCGATCGGCGCGGCTTCACCCTGGTGGAGGTGCTGGTGGTGCTGGTGATCATCAGCATCGGCATCCTGCCGCTGGCCCTGGTGCAGACCCGCGCCCGGCAGGAGGTCTCCGAGGCCGACCGCTACACCCAGGCCGCCATCCTCGCCCAGCGGCAGCTGGAGACGGTCAAGGGCCTGGGCTTCGCGGCCGCCGCCCCGGACTCGGGCCTCGAGGGCCCCCTCTTCTGGCGCACCGACGTCGACGACGTGGACCTCGGCCTGCGCCGCATCCGCGTCACCGTGATCTTCCCGCATGGCAGCCAGCCGGACACGCTGCAGATGGCGTCGCTGCTGTCCATGCGCTGATGGAGGTGTCCGTGAACGCGTCCGCCCACCGTCCGCCGCCTCATCGCGAGGGCATGACCCTCATCGAGATGATGGTGGCCCTGGCCATCTTCGCCGTGGTCACCGCCGTGGTGATCGGCTTCCTCACCGGCTCGCGCCGGACGTACGAGGACACCAGCGACCGCGCGCACTACCAGCAGTCCGCCCGGGCGGTGCTCTCGCTCATGACCCGGGAGCTGCGCAGCGCCGGCTGCGATCCCGGCGAGGTGGGTATCGAGAAGCTGGTGATCGCCGACGGGACCACGCTGCGCTGCCGGATGGACCTCGACGGCGACGGCAGCACCCTGGGCACCAATCCCGACGAGGACATCCGCTACGTCTATGACGCCACCAGCGCCGAGCTCTGGCGCACCACCGCCAGCGGCACGGTCACCATCCTGCGCGACGTCGACGGCCTGCTCTTCGGCTATCGCGACGAGGCCGGCAACCCGCTGGGGTCCACGCCCCTGACCAGTGCCGATCGCGAGCGCGTGCGGTTCGTGGACGTGCAGCTCGAGGGCGAGCTCGACAACGGCGAACCCGTCACCTACCAGACCCGGATCCATCTGCGCAACGGCTGACCCGCACCGCTGCGAAAGGAGGCGCCATGCGCCCGACCCCGCGTCCTTTTCCCGACCACGACGGCTTCGCGCTGGTCACCAGCCTGCTGATCATCCTGGTGCTCAGCCTCATCGCCGTGGCCGCCGTGGTGCTCTCGAGCACCGAGAAGCAGACCAGCTTCGCCGAGTCGGTGCACAACTCCGCGCTGTTCTCCGCCGACGCCGGCGGCGAGGCGGCCATCCACTTCCTGCGCATGAGCGACTCGCCGCCGAAGATCGTCGACTTCGCCGACGGCACCGTCCAGAGCGAGGCGGGTGAGCCGGTGATCGGCTCGCAGGAATTCGACTACGAGTGCCAGTACGCGCGCAAGCGGCCCAAGCCGGGGTGGGGCGTCAACTTCCTCGATTACGACTACCGCGTCGCCAGCACCGGCCGGGCCGCCGCCCAGGGCCGCAGCGACGTGGACCTCATCGCCAGCCGCCTGTTCCGGGAGGGATACTGATGCGACACCGGACCCTGACCCCCTGGCTCGCGGGCCTGCTGCTGCTGGCCACGCCGGTCGCGGCCCAGCTCGGCTGCGAGGTGCCGCTCTTCGTGCAGGAGGGATCCATCGACGCCAACGTCATGATCCTCTTCGACAACAGCGGCTCCATGAACGAGGCCATGTACCACCCGGACTACGATGCCTCCGTGACCTGGAGCGGCGGCTACAACACCGACTCCGTCTACAACGTCAGCACCACCAACTGGTACACCATCAACGGCAACACCGCGCGGCTGGTCCGCAGCTACAACCAGTCCGGCCGCTACCGGGGCAACTACCTCAACTGGATCTTCTGGCACGCCACCGACGAGCAGCGCGACAGCCTGCCCCAGGTCTGCCGCATCCACGTGGCCCAGGACGTGGTGGCCGACATCATCGATCGCAGCGAGCGCGTGCGCTTCGGCCTGACGCGGTTCAACACCTACGACGGCGGCACCGTCATCGCCGAGTGCGGGGCGGACAAGACCGAGCTCATCGACACCGTCAAGCACATCGAGGGCACCACCTGGACGCCGCTGGCGGAGTCGCTGGAGGACGTCCTCGACTACTTCAAGCGCAATGACGAGAACGCCCCCATCATCGCCGACTGCCAGAAGAGCTTCTGCATCGTGATCACCGACGGCTACCCCACCATGGACCGCGACGTCAGCGGCTACCTCTGGGACGCCGACGGCGACGGCCGCGACCCGGGCGACTGCGAGAGCATCGGCTCGCCCGACCCCAACAGCAACGACTGCTCCGACCACCTGGACGACATCGCCTACTACATGGCCAACGAGGACCTGCGGTCCGATTTCGAGGACGACCAGCACGTCTACACCTACACCATCGGCTTCGGCATCGACGCCTCCATCCTGGCCGACACCGCCCAGAACGGCACCGGACTCTACCTGCTGGCCGAGAACGCGGTGGACCTGTGGACCAGCCTGGAGCTGGTGATGCTCGACATCATCAGCCGCATCTCCACCGGCGCCGCGGTGGCCGTGGTCTCCACCGAGCGCGGCGACGAAGAGCGCCTGTACCGCGGCAAGTTCATGCCCGGCTCCTGGCACGGGTACCTCGAGGCCTTCAACCTGCCCTACGAGAACGGGGACGCACCCATCTGGGAGGCGGGCTACCAGCTGCGCAACCGCACGGCCTCCAGCCGCGACATCAAGACCGGCCTCGGCGGCACCATGATGACCTTCGACGCGGGCAACGCCGGCGCGCTCATGGGCCCCATGGGCGTGGGGGACATCGGCGAGGCCGCCGACGTGATCGACTGGACCCGCGGCGAGGAGTTCGCCCACCTGCGCAACCGCGACGGCTGGAAGCTGGGCGACATCATCCACTCCACGCCGGTGGTGGTGGGACCTCCCGCCAACTTCACCCAGGACCCAGACTACCAGACCTTCATGGACGCCCACGCCACGCGCACCAAGATGGTCTACGTGGGCGGCAACGACGGCATGCTCCACGCCTTCTACGCCGAGACCGGCGCCGAGGCCTGGGCCTTCGTGCCGGAGTTCGCCCTGCCCGAGCTGGCGACCATCGCCGACACCACCTACTGCCACGCCTACACCGTGGATCTCACGCCCACGGTGCGCGACTGCCAGATCAACGGCGCCTGGCGCACCATCCTCGTCGGCGGCGGCCGGCAGGGCGCGCCCGGGTACTTCGCGCTGGACGTGACCGCGCCCACCAGCCCTGACCTGCTGTGGCAGGTGGCGTTGCCCAATGGCAAGTCCTTCGCCTCGGAGGTGGAGTTCGCGGTGATCGGTGGCGAGACCGTGGCGCTCATCGGCTCGGGCCTGGACGAGACCAATGGCGAGGCCCTGCTCGAGGTCTACGCCGTGGACGACGGCACCCACCTCGGCACCGCGCAGCTGGCCATCGACGCCTCGCACCGCAACAAGGCCACCGCGGCGCGGGCGGTGGACGCCGACCTCGACGGCAACCACGACTTCTGCTACATCGCCGACCTCCAGGGACACGTCTGGAAGTTCGTCTTCAACGGCAACCCCGAGCCCTGGGCCTGGGACCGCTACTGCCTGTGGGCCGACACGAACTACGAGATCACCTCGCCGCCCACGCCGGCCTTCGGCGACGGCAACACGGTGAACGTGTACTTCGGCACCGGCGCCTACCTGGTGGAGAGCGACATCGCCACCCGCGAGGACAACATCTTCGGCTGCATCTTCGACCGTCAGGACGGCTCGCAGTACGCCAACCTGCGCGACCAGACCGGCTCCATCAACGACGTCACCGGCGAGGACGGCTGGTCCATCCGCCTGGAGAACCAGTCGGGCGAGCGCGTGACCGAGCCGGCGGTGGTGGTGGCGGAGGCCGTGTTCTTCACCTCCTTCGTGCCCAGCCAGGAGGTGTGCTCGGCGGGCGGCAACTCCTGGCTCTACCGCCTGGACTACCGCGACGCCTCGGTCCCCGACGACGGCGAGAGCGACGAGTGGGACGGCGACCGGAGCATCGACCTCGACCAGGGCGTGGCCTCGCGGCCGGTGGTGGACGTGGTCAACGAGACGGTGATCGTCCAGTCCAGCGACGCCACCATCACCGTCCAGGACATCGGCCAGACCTACTTCCACCTGTCGGTGCGGTCGTGGCAGGAGAGCTTCGACTACGTCACCAGCGTGCCGGAGGACTAGCGCCATGCCCGCGCGCGCAGAAAGGAACGGCATCATGTGGGAGCAGCGGATTCGCAAGCTCACGCGCAGCGCCCTGCTGGTCGGCGTGCTCGCCCTGGCCGCCGTGGCGGTGGCCGGCTCGCTCGGCCTCGACCGCACGGCGCGGCGGGGCCCCGACAAGCGCATCACCCGCCAGCCCCAGCTGGTCTTCACCAGCGGGGTGCTGCAGCGGTCCAGCCGCGGCACCTGGCAGCTGGCCGACGGCACGCTGCTGCAGCAGGCCCCGGGCCTCGAGTGGCGCGACCAGGCCACCGGCCGGCCCGGCACTCCGGCCGCCGGCCGCCGCGTGCGCGTGACCGGGCAGTACTTCGGCCAGACGCTGGTGGTGCGGCAGGCCACCCTCCTGCCCTTCGAGGAGACCACCCTGCAGACCATCAGCGGCGTGGAACTCTCCACCGAGCCGCCGGAGCAGGACATGCCGCGATAGGCCTGTCGGGCAGCGCGGTTCCGGCACGGGCGGCCGACGAGCGGCTCACCGGCAACCGGTGGGCGGCGGCCCTCCGCTCCGGGCTCGCGAGTTCCTGGCTCGTGAGGTCCTGACTCCCGATTCAGCGGCCCTCGTTCGCGGCGCCCAGCTCGCGGGCGAGGGCCGCGATCTGTCCCCGCTGGGCGGCGGTCAGCCGGGGCCGCTGCTGCAGGCGGGTCACGGTCTCGCGCGCGGCCGCCAGGTCGCCCTGGCGCGCCTGCAGCAGGGCGAGGTTGAACCAGCCGGGCACGTAGTCGGGGAAGTCGCCGGTGAGGCGGCGCAGGATGGCGAGGGCTCGGGCCTCGTCCCCCATCTCGCCCAGCAGCGAGGCCAGGTTGCTGTGGTACCGCGCCCGTCCCGGCTCGCGCGCGATGGCCGCCTCGAACGCCGTCACCGCCTCCTGCTGGCGCCCCAGCGCGCGCAGCGAGAGCGCCCGCCCGTGCCAGGGGAAGGACCACGCCGGGTCCGCCGCCGCGGCCGCCGCGTATCCCGCCAGCGCCTCGGCATGGCGGCCCAGCCCGGCCAGGGTCCGCGCGCGCCGGTAGAGCACGAACGGGTTGTCCGGCAGCCGGCGCTGGGCCTCGGTGTAGGCGGCCAGGGCGCCGGCGAGGTCGTCCAGCTTCTCGAGGTAGCCACCCTGGCGGTACGGGGTCTCCGCCAGGCCGGGGCGGATGCGCTCGGCCTCGGCGCAGGCGGCGAGCATGGCGGCGCGGTCGCCGGCGTCGGCGGCGCGGGAGGCGCGGGCCAGGTGGCAATGCCACCACTCGTCGGTGCGGTCGAGGGCGGTCCAGTCCGGCCAGAGGGCCACCGCCAGCAGCACCGCGCCGCCCAGCAGCCACGCCGGGCGTCCGGCGAGCAGGCCCCCGGCACCGCGGCGCCGGCGGCCCGCCTGGCGAGCCACCCGCTGCACCAGCCAGCGGGCGCGGATCTCCGTGATCACCGCCAGCACC
>JAASSM010000113.1 GCA_021767885.1 bacterium
GCTGAAGGTGCGCACCACCAGCACCGAGGGCAGGCGCAGCAGCTCCGCGGTGGGGTCGTGGTCGGCGAACTCCACGTAGGCCAGATCCACCACGAGCAGGGAGGTGGGGGCGGCGGCGGCGAGCCGGGCGAGGTCGTCCGATCCGGCCACCAGGCCGGTGGGGTTGTTGGGCGTCACCACGGCGATCAGGCCGGGGGACGGGGCGGCGGCCGCCCGCAGCCGGTCCACCGGCAACGGACCGGCGGTCCAGGGCACCGTCTGCACCGTCGCCCCGCTCTGCGCGGCGTACCGCGGTAGCATCACGAAGGTGGGGTCGGTGAGCACCGCGCGGCGGCCGGGGCCCAGGTAGGCGCGGCAGGCGCGGTCGAGGACGTCGTCGGCGCCGGCGCCGATCACCACGCGGTCCGGCGTCACCGACCAGCGGGCGGCCAGGTCGCTGGCCCGCGGCGCGGTGTCGGGATAGTCCGCCTCGGGCACGGCGGGCGGCGGACCCGCGTCCGGCCAGCACAGACCGGCCCGGCCGTCGAGGATCAGATCGCAGGGCGGGCCGCCGGCGGGGGGCCGGTAGGGATCGGCGCCACGGATCGGTGCGGGGACGGTCATCGCTCGCCTCCTCATGGCACGATCTGGCTCGGGCTGGTGACCACCACGTCGGTGCCGCCGCACTGGCGCAGGGCGGGGATCAGCGCCGGCAGGTCGCGGCGCGGGACGGCGGCCTTCACCGCGAAGTCGCCGTTGCCGTGCAGGGGGCTGACGGTGGGCTCGCGCATGCAGGGCAGCACGGCGATCACCGCGGCCAGCTGCGCGCCCGGGACGTTCACCTCGAGCATCACCCGCTCGCGCGCGGCCAGGACCGCGGCCACCAGCATGCGGAACGACGCCACCTGGTCCTGCAGGACGGGGTCGTCCCGCAGGCGGGGCGAGGCATAGAGGCGCGTGGAGGACCGCCCGAGCTCGGCGATGATCTCCAGGCCGTTGGCGGCCAGCGTGGCGCCGGTGGCGGTGTTGTCCACGATGAGATCGGCGTCCTCGGGCGGGAACACCTCGGTGGCGCCGTAGGACCGCACGAAGCGCGCCGGCCAGCCCTGCGCCGCCAGCCAGCGGGTGGTGATCTGCTCGTACTCGCTGGCCACCACCAGGGGGCGGTCCGGCGGGGTGCCGGTGGGGTCGAGGCCGCGAGGTGCGGCAGCCACCAGGCGCACGGGATCCAGGCCGGTGTCCAGGACCTCGACCAGGTCGGCGTCCAGCTCGCGCACCCAGTCCGCGCCGGCGAAGCCCAGGTCGCGGGTGCCGGCCTGGAGCATCTCGATCACGTTCTGGGGCTTGAGGATCTTGACGTCGTAGCCGGGGGCGGCCAGGCGCGGGCGGTAGGCGCGGCCGCTGGCGCGCACGGCCAGGCCCGCCTCGGCGAGCAGGGCGAAGACGCCGTCCTGCATGCGGCCCTTGGGCAGGGCCAGGCGCAGCGGCCGGGCGTCGGTGGGGGCGGTCTGGTTGTCGGGCACGTCGAGCCTCCGTCGTTGCGACGGCGGCCAGCGGGCGGCGAGGTCGTGGGATCAGGGACGACGGACCCGGACACGACGACGCCGGCCCGGGGGCCGGCGTCGGGACATCCTGCGAGGAACCTGGTTCAGGACATCAGCGACCGGCCCACCGGGCGGTGGGATGATGATGGTGCCGATGGCTGTGGCTCAGGTTCGTCATGATGGCACGAAGATAGGAACGGTTCGCGGGGGATGTCAAGTCCGCACCTCGCTCCGCGATTCGAGCGGTACGAAGAAGAAGCGCTCCACGTAGTCCATGACCCGGTCGGGGTCCAGGGATTCCTCGCGCAGGGCGGCCAGGTCGATGAGGCCGTAGACCAGCGCGTAGGCCAGGGCGGCCAGGGCCTCGGGATCCTCGTGGGGGATCTGTCCGGCGCCCATGGCTTCCTCGAGGTAGCCCCGGATGATCTGGCTGTGGTGATCGGACTCCCGCTGCAGCAGCCCGTCGGCGGTGTCGGGGTACTCGGTGCGGAAGATCCGCGAGAAGTGCCCGTCGCGGGCGAAGTAGTCCAGGGCGGCGCGCAGCCGGTGGCGGAGCCGGTCCAGGGGCGGCGCGGCGGGATCGATGGCCTCGGCGCTGACCTCGTTCAGCGCCCGCAGCCGGTCGCTGACCAGGCAGACGAACAGGTTCTCCTTGTTCTCGAAGAGCGTGTAGAGCTTGCCCACCGAGCACCCGGCGGCCGCGGCGATCTCGGCCATCCCGGCCTCGTTGTAGCCCTGCTCGGCGAAGATGACGGCGGCGGCGTCGAGGACCGCCTCGCGGTCCCGGGCGCGGCGGCGCTCCCGGCGTCCCCTGGTGTTGCTCTGCTGTCGCGACAAATCCGTTCCTCCCGCGTCGGTCACAAGGGCGAACTCCGATTCACATGAATAATACGAGGTGGGGCCGGCGTCACCCCCGTCGATCGCGTTGCCGGTTCAATGAAAGGGGTTTATCTACCTCGACAGGTCCTCGTCGTGCCCGTTCCCGGAGAATCCATGGACCCCGTCATCCGCCGCGCCCTGCTCATCGTCGTGATCGTGGTCGCCGTCCACTGGATCCTGGACGGCGTCTACCTCTTCACCAGCCAGCAGGCCGGCGAGCTCACCGTGCCCGCGGCCTCCGGCCCGTCGCTGGTCGGGGCGCTGATCGCGGACGTGCCCCGCTCGGTGCTCCTGGGACGCCTGACCTTCGCCGGGGCCATGGTGGCCCTCGCCGCCCTCGCCGTCTGGCACCTGCGGCGGGCGGGCCAGCGGGAGTCCCGCCTGCTGTCCCGGCTCCAGGACGACCTCGCCGACCGTCGCCGCACCGAGGAGGCGCTGGCGCTCAGCGAGCGGCGCCTGCGGCTGATCACCGAGAACATGCAGGAGATCCTCTGGCTGCGCGTGGGCGAGGAGCTCCACTACCTCAACTCCGCGTTCGAGCGCGTCTTCGGCGTGCGCCGCGCATCCCTCGGCGGGGCCGGTCTGCGCTCCTGGCTGCCCTGGATCCACCCGGAGGACCGCGACCGGGTCCGCCTGGCGCTGGACGAGGCCGTCGCCCACCACGCGCCGCTGGACCAGGAGTTCCGCATCGTCCGGCCCGACGGCGGCGTGCGCTGGCTGCACGCCCGCACCGTGCACGTGGAGACCGACCCGGAGGGCACGCCGCTGGCGGTGGGTGTGGCCGCCGACGTCACCGGCCGCCGGCGCGCCGAGGACGCCCTGCGTTCCTCCGCGGCGCGGTACCGCTCGCTCTACGAGTCGGCGCACGTGGGGATCACCATCACCGAGCTCGGTGGTGCGCTGCTCTACGCCAATCCGGCGGCCGCCGAGCTCTACGGCGCGGCGTCGGTGCGCGAGCTGCTGGTCCACGCGCGCCAGCACGATGGCATCCGGGCCTTCTTCCACGCGCCGGGCGAGCGGGAGAGCTTCGTGGCCGAGCTGCAGCGCGACCCGCGCCATCGCGCCTCCCGGGTCCTGAACATGCGCCGCCTGGACGGCCGCCAGGTCCATCTGCACGTCTCCTGCGGGATGCTCTCCAACCCGGAGACCGGACGGCAGGAGATCTTCGCCATCCTCGAGGACGTCACCGAGCGCCTGCGCGCCGAGACCGCCCTGCGGCGCAGCGAGGAGCGGTACCGTCGCCTGGTGCAGTTCCTGCCCGAGGGCGTGCTCGTCCACGATGGCGAGGAGGTGGTGTTCGCCAATCCCGCCGCCGCGCGGCTGCTGGGGACCGATCCCGAGGCCCTGGAGGGCCGGCCACTCAGCCACCTGGTGGCGCCGCAGCACCGCGGGGCGCTGGCCGCGATGCATCCTCCGGCCGAGGGGCCGGCGCCGGTCCGGGGGCCGGACGAGGTCCTGCTCTGCCACCGGTCGGGCACCCTGGTGCCGGCCGAGGTCTCGAGCCTGCCGCTGGCCGACGCGGCGGGACCGCGCACGCTGACCGTGCTGAAGGACCTGACGCGCATCCACCGGGCGGGCGAGGAGATCGCCGCCCAGCAGGAGATCCTGGTGGCGCTCATCGAGACCATGCCGCTGGGGATCGTGGCCAAGGACCTGGATCACGACCTGCGCTACGTGGTCTGGAACGCCTACATGGAGCAGGAGCTGGGCATCGCCAAGGATCGCGTGCTCGGCCGCACGGACCGCGATCTCTTCGGCGAGGACCTGGCCTTCGAGCTGCGGCGCCAGGACCAGGTGGCCGCCAGCCGCGGTCTGCCCCAGGATCTGGGCGAGCTGAGCGTGGAGGTGGACGGCCGCCGCCTCGATCTGCACGTGGTGAAGGTGCCGGTGCGCGACGCCGACGGGCGGGTGACCCGCGTCTTCGGCCTGGTGGAGAACATCACCCGCCAGAAGCAGCTGCAGGCCCGTGTCCAGCAGGCGAGCAAGATGGAGGCCGTGGGGCGGCTGGCCGCCGCGGTGGCCCACGACTTCAACAACATGTTGCAGGTGATCCAGGGCTACACCGAGGCCATCCAGCAGGGGCTGCCGCCGGAGAGCGGCGCCGGTGGCGAGGTCAACCACGTCCTGAGCGCCGTGGGCCGCGCGCGGGAACTGGTGGCGCGGCTGCTGGCGTACAGCCGCTACGACGCCCTGCAGCCGGAGATGCTCGACCCCGGGCGCATGGTGGCCCAGCTGGTGGCCGTCGCCCGCGGTGCCCTGCCGCCGGAGGTCGAGCTGGTGGTCCACCAGGCGGACCACCTGCCCCAGGTCTACGCCGATCCGCAGCAGATGGAGCAGGCGCTGCTCAACCTGGTGCTCAACGCCCGCGATGCCCTGCCCGGGGAAGGTCGCATCGAGATCGGCGTGAACGCCGTGCAGCTGGGCCGCGAGTTCTGCACCACGCGGCCCTGGGCGCGGCCGGGGCGGTACGTGCAGTTCACGGTGCGGGACAACGGCTGCGGCATCCCGCCCGATGCTCGCGAGCACGTCTACGAGCCCTTCTACACCACCAAGGGCTTCGGCCAGGGCACCGGCCTGGGGCTCGCCTCCGCCTACAACATCTGCAAGCACCACCAGGGCTACATCGACTTCGACAGCGAGCTGGACGTGGGCACCTCCTTCCACGTCTTCCTGCCGGTGCCCGAGGCCGCGGTGGCCGATTCCACCAGCGCCCAGGAGGCCGTGGCCGAGGTCCCCGGCCGCGGCGAGCTCCTGCTCCTGGTGGAGGACGACGACATGGTCCGCTCGCTGACGCGCCAGATCCTCGACCGGGCCGGCTATCGGGTCCTCGAGGCCCGCGACGGCGAGGACGCCATGGAGCTGTTCATGGCGCACGCCACCGAGATCCAGCTGCTGGTCCTCGACGTGGTGATGCCGCGCATGGATGGCCGGCTCCTGTACGACAACATCAGCGAGCTGCGCCCTGGCGTGCCGGTCCTCTTCTGCAGCAGCTACTCGGCCGACCTGCTGGAATCCGAGTACATGCTCCAGGTGGGCGGCGAGCTGCTGGCCAAGCCCTACCGGGCCGCCGAGCTCCTGCGACGCGTCCGGGCCATCCTCGATCAGGCCGACCCCCACTGAGGCGGTGGGTGTCCCGTCAGGGGCGATGTGTCGCCCGGCGGGGACACTGTCCTGTCTCCGCGTTCGGGGTGCCTGTCGATCCAACCCGTTTCCCGGCTGCGACTTGCACGGTCAGCGCCGCGGGGGTCGGCCTGGCATCGCTCCTGCATGGCAGCGGATGGAGCCTGCCCCGAGCGAGGAGGTCGCGAGCCATGATCCGGACCTGCCGGTTGATCATCCCGCCCCTGATCGTCGTCATGCTGGCCATGCTCGCCGCACCGGCGGCCGCCCAGCGCCGCGCCGGTCGCGCCGTCTTTCCCGATCACCCGCGCCCCGCGCCCCTGCAGCTGGTCCTCGAGGGCGGCGCGGCGCTCCCCGGCGGGGACCTCGGCGATGATTTCGTGGGCACGGCCCGTGGCCTGGGCGCCGGCACGGGCTACGAGCTGGGAGCCCGCCTGCGGTTCTGGCTCGGCGAGAGCACGGCGGTGGGGCCGGCCTTCCACCACGCCAACTTCGGGGACTGGGAGGACCTGGACGCCGCCGGCGTGGCCTATGCCATCCGCACCTCGGTCTACCGGTACGGGGTGGACCTGCAGCAGTTCCTCGGGTCTCGCGGCGACCGCCGCACGGTACGCCCCTACCTGACTCTCGGCGTGGCGCTCTGCCACAACCGCTACCAGGACTGGATCGCCGACGGAGGCACGTTCGTCACGTCGTCGCAGAACCTCGCCTTCGGCGTCGGTGGCGGCGTGGCCATGGGGCCGGTGGAGCTCAGCGCCCTCTGGACCTACAACCCGGCGGAGAACCGTCAGCTCCCCGCCGCGCCCGAGGTCACCGATGCCGAGTTCGACTGGAGCTACCTGACGCTGCGCGCCGGTCTGGCCTTCTAGCTGGATTCTCGCGTCAGGTCGCCGGGGCGGTCGCCAGGGCGGCCGCCCCTCCGTCTCGCCTCTGCCGATCCCCGCCCTGTCCGGTGCGGGGTTTCACCCGAAGGTAACGGGATCTTTACGGCTCGCTGACATGGCACCGGTACCGTGCAGCCGTTCCGAGGCCGCGGCCCC
>JAASSM010000114.1 GCA_021767885.1 bacterium
AGTTCGGGGTGCTTGAGCCAGTAGGAGGCGGAGAAGGTCTGGGTGGAGAAGGAGCGTTTGCAGTGCTTGCAGCGGAATCGCTGGACGGTGTGCGGGGGCTTCTTGCGGAAGTAGGAGCCGAGGCGGACGTATGACCACTCTTCGGAGCCGGGGTGGTGGAACCGGCACTTCGGGTTGGGGCAGAAGGGCGGGGTCGTAGGGCATGGATATGGGGGTTTGAAGGTGTTCATGGGACGGGTCCAGGCAAGAGCCGGACCCGTCACCATTCTTCGGGGCACAACCTAGGGGGCGACGAAGACTTCGCGGAGGCCTTCCACCGCAACCTCCACCTGGTCCGCGTCCACCAGGAACGCCACCGTGGTGAACGAGGTGCTGATCATGTGCACCTCGATCCCGGCCTTGTCGGTGGCTGCGAAGATGCGACCGCCGATGGCAGGGCTGGAGCTGAACTGCGGGCCGTAGATGGCGATGGCGCTGCAGCGGCGGCGCACCTCGATGCGCTCGGCGCCCAGTTCCTCGCGGACGTCCTGCAACAGTCCGAGGGCCTGGTCCAGGTCATCGCGGGAGATGGCCAGGGCGAGGTTGAGCTGCTCGCGATGATCGGCGAACGACGCGCAGCAGACGATGTTGATGCCCTCGCGGCCGAGCAGTTCCAGCGAGTGGCTCGCCAGGCGCCAGCCCGTGCCGGCGGCGATCACGCGGATGAGGACGAGGTCGTCCGTGCGGGTGATCCCGCCCACGGCGATCTTTCCGGTCATGGGCAGCCTGCTCCTTCTGTGCCGCATGGATGGGTGCCGAGCTCCTGCTCGCGAGTTCCCGTAATATGGGCGCTGGGGTCCGCCGGTTCAAATCGCACGGGTGAGCGCCGCCTCCCTGGTGGCCGCCGCGACCTCCGGGGGGTGCGGATTTTCTTTAATCTGGGCAGATTTTTTGTGCTCCCGGCGAATTCCCGTTGCGATGGGAAGGGGCGAGCCGCTACAGTCGCCCGGCATTCCCAGACGGGACGACGTGCCAATCATCACACCATCCGGCATCAAGGAGAGGCAACGATGGAGCGAGCCTACCCTGCCACGGCTGCGTCCGGCCCCAAGCGGCGCACCCCCTGGAACACCCTGTCCGCCCGGGTCCTCGCCCTGGTCAGCCGCAAGGGCGGCGTGGGTAAGACCACCTCCGCGGTGAATCTGGGCGGCGCCTTCGCCCTGTCCGGCCACTCGGTGCTCGTGGTCGGCGTCGACACCCAGTGTGGCGTGGCGCGCACCCTCGGCCGGGGGCCCGAGGAGCTCTCCGGGGGCCTCCTCGACCTCTTCGAGCACGACCGCTCGCTCATCGAACTCGCCCAGCCCAGTCCCCTGAAGGACCTGTTCTTCGTCTCGCCCCGCGTCCGCGATCTCGAGGACGAGGACCGTCTGCTCGCCGCCCTGGCCGACCGCCCCGACGTCCTGGCCGAGCAGGTGGACCGCGCCCGCAACCTCTACGACACCATCCTCGTGGACTGCCCGCCCCACTTCGGGCCGGCCACCCGGGCGGCGCTGCGAGCGAGCGATGGCGTGCTGGTTCCCGTCCAGGCGGAGGAGCTCTGCCGCGACTCGCTGGGGGCGCTGCTGGGCGCCCTCGACGCGCTGCGCGACGCCCAGGGGCCGCAGGGCGAGCTGGCCGAGCTGGAGGGCATCTTCCTGACCATGCTCAACGAGCGCACGCGCATGGGCCGGCACGTGGCCAGTCGCGTGGCCGAGGAGTTCGGTCCCATGCTCCTGGAGGCGGCCGTGCCGCGGACCACGCGCCTGAGCGAGATGGCGCTGCGTGGCAAGCCGAGCGTGATCTTCGACCGCCGTTCCGCCTCCAGCCGCGCCTATTTCCACCTCGCCGACGAGCTGATCACCCGCCATCGCGAGCGCGTGGGCGACCTGCCGCCGGCCGGCGAACGGATGCCGGCGCGCGGTCTGCATCCGACGGGCGACCAGGCGGCGAGCCATGAGCCGGCCACCGCTGGTGGCGGCGGCGCGGATGGTCCGCTGCAGGCCCGGCGCGTCGACGCCGAGGACCGGGGCGGTCTCGAGCGCCTGCTCGGCGATCTGCGCGCCCACGGTACGCTGGCCTTGCCCTCGGCCCCGTCGGCCGCCGACCTCGGCAGCCTGGATGCGGACGGCCCGGAGCTGGTCTCGCTGGACGACCTGCTGGCCGAGGAGGAATCCGACGTCGACGGCTGGCAGCACTCCTGGCGACGCGGAAGCGAGGACGACCGGCTCAACTGACCGCCTCGGTCGACCGCTCGACCGACCGCATCGGTGGCGCATTTGCCCGGACCCGGCGCGCGACATACCATTGGCCCTGCCTCACGGCAGGGCCATCGCATTCCGTGGGCCCCGGCCGTGATCCCGGCTGCCTCCTGGAGGTCCCACCGTGCACGCCGATCCGATGCTGGCCCTGGTCTACGACAAGTCCACCATGCCCTGGGACACCACCCGCGGCCTCGAGAAGCGGGCGGTGAACCGCCCCCGCCTCGACCCCGCCCATGATGCCCGCGATGCCGATCGTGTGATCATCAAGACGCTCTACGCCGGCTTCTGCGGCAGCGACCGCGGCATCTGGAATCGCAACGCCTTCAAGGGCATGATCTTCGAGAGCCTCAAGCGCCAGCGGGCCACGGCCCGGGTGATCGGCCACGAGATGGTGGGCGAGGTGGTGGAGGTGGGCGAGCGCGCCGCTGCGGAGCACGGCCTGCGCCCCAAGGACGTCGTCTCCACCGAGAGCCACATCGTCTGCGGCGTCTGCTACCAGTGCCGCATCGGTCAGACCCACATCTGCGCCAACGACATCATCATCGGCATCGGGCAGGACGGCTGCTTCGCCGAGTACGTCAAGCTCCCGGCCCAGACCCTCTGGCCCACCGACCCCCGCAAGCTGGACCTGCGGGTGGCCGCACTCCAGGAACCGTTCGGCAACGCGGTGCATGCGGCCTCGGTGGCCGACCTCAGGGGCAAGACGGTGGCCGTCTTCGGCTGCGGGACCATCGGCCTGTTCGTGGTGATGGTGGCCCGCGCCCTGGGCGCCACGCGGGTGGTGGGCATCGAGCCCAACCCCAAGAACAGGGCCATGGCCCGGCAGCTGGGTGCCGACGAGGTGATCTCCCTGGATCCCGGCCGCATCGCCCGCAACGGCTGGAGCAGCGACAAGGAGCTGGTGAGTGCGGTCCGCGAGGCGTTCGGGGGCATCGGCGCGGACGTCAGCCTGGAGATGGCCGGATACAACACCAGCGTGAACAATGCCATCCAGTCGACGCGTCGCGGCGGCGACGTTATCCTGTTCGGGCTGAAGCAGGGCAATTTCCGGATCCAGGCCCTCGACCGCATGATCGTCAACGGCATCACGTTGCACTCGGTCATCGGTCGGCGCCTGTTCCAGGACTGGTACACCACCCGCAACCTCCTGGAGGACCGGACCAACGGTATCCAGGAGCGGATCCTCGAGGTGATCCTCGGTGGTGGCGACGCGGCGCTGGTCCACGCGGAGGACTTCGCCCCGGACCGCTTCGAGGACGTCCTGGCGGCGTGGCCCAAGCCCATCCTGCAGTTCTGAGCCCCGCCCGGCCGTCGCCAGGCTCCCCGCCCGGGCGCGGACCGCAGACGGAAGGACTGGCCCATGAAGGTGAGCATCGAGTACTGTCGCGTCTGAAACTACGAGCCCAGGGCGGCCGGTCTGGCCGCCACCATCCGGGACCGCCTCGGCGTGGCCCCGGAATTGATCCCCTCGTCGGGCGGCGTCTTCGAGATCGTGGCCGACGGCGAGCTGGTCTTCTCCAAGAAGGCCCTCGGCAGGTTCCCGGAGGAGGATGAAGTCATCGGCCCCCTGGCCGCTCGCAAGGACTGACCGATGCCGCGTCAAGACACCGTGGTGATCTTCGACACCGACGGGACCATCATGGATGGCCGGCAGGCCGTGATGGATGCGGTCTGCGACGCGCTGACCGCCACCTACGAGCACTTCCAGCTGCCCTGCGCCATCCCGGACCGGGAGCGGATCGGCCTGGCCATCGGCCTGCCCACCAGCACGTTCTTCCGCACCGCCTTCGATCCGGCCACCGTGCCGGGAGAACTGCGCAACGCGTTCGCCGCGGAGTTCGAGGTCCAGTCGACGCGCCTGGAGGTGGCCGCGCTCCGGCGGGGCGACTCCCACCTCTACGCCGGAGCCGAGGAGACGCTCACCACCCTGCAGCAGCGGGGGCATCGCCTCGCGCTGGTGAGCAACACCAGCGACCCGTACTTCCAGGCCGTGGTGGAGGTGCACCGGCTCGACCGCTGGTTCGCACGCACCCTCTCGCTGGAGTACGCTCTGCGGCGGCGGCTGGCCCGGCACAAGCGCGGCATGGTGCGGTACCTGGCGCAGGGATTCGGCGAGGTGGTGGTGGTGGGCGACCGGATCCACGACATGGAGGCCGGCCGCGCCCTGGGCGCCCGCACGGTGGGCTGCCGCTATGGCTTCGGGAACGAGGAGGAGCTCCGGGAGGCCGACTGGACCATCGGCAGCCTGTCCGAGATCCTCGACCTGCCGCTGACCTCCCTCGAGCGGGGCGGCTCGGTGGGATCGCGGCGGGCGGCGCGCGGCTGAACCACCGGCGACCGACCGCGAGGCCAGGTGACCGACCGGGAGGATGGACGATGAAGGCCGCCGATCCGGGGATCGGCGGCCAGGGGTGCTCCGGGATCCGGTGCGTTCAGCGGAGTCGCTGCAGGTCGTCGCGGAGACGGTCGACCTCCGCCTTCAGGCTGTCGAGCTCATCCCGGAGCTGCGCTGCTTCATGGTCATGCTCGTCGTCCGTGATAACCCGGATCCGGGGCGAGAGTTCCCCGCGCCCGGCGAACAGGCCCTGCAGGCCGCTCTCCAGCTCGCCCAGCATGGTGGCCACGTCCACGGTGCAGACGCGCTGCCCCTCGCTGACGGTCAGCAGGCCCTCGTCCAGGACCACCGAGACGTCGCGATCCCGCAGCTCGGCCAGGGCCACGTCCAGCCCGGCCAGGGCGGAGTCCACGGCCTCGTCGATGGCCAGGTCCAGTTCCCCCAGGTCCACCGTGTGGACCGACGTCGCGCCACCCTCCACGGTGACCACCTCGATACGATCGCCGGTGACGGAGACCCTGGCGTGGTTGCCCGCATCGTCGGTGATCACCAGGCCCTGCTCCTGCGCAGACCCCGCCGCGGCGCCGGACGGAAGCAGGGGCAACAGTCCCGCGGCGACGAGCACGAGGGTGGCGAGGCGGTTGGGCGGCATCAGGGAGCGGGTGCGCATGGCCGGACCTCCAGGCGTCTGGTACGGGTGTCGTTCCCCGTGCTTACGCAGGAGCCGGCGACAGGTTACAGCAATTCCGGAAGATCGAGATCCCAGTAGGCGCCGGCGGGCCGCAGGGAGACGCGCACGCCGTCACCGGAACCCAGGGAGCCCAGGTCGGCCGGATCGCAATCCTCCAGCCAGCCGCCGGGCGAGAGCTCGCCCAGCGGTGCGCCATCGGTGGCGTCCAGGACGCGGATCCGCAGCGCCTGGCCCGCGGCCAGGGGCAGGTTCCAGTCCAGGGAGGCGGCCCCCACCCAGCCGCTGCCCGCCGGAGCCGACGGGCCCAGGGCCACGGTGGCCGAACGCCGCGGCGCATCGCCACCGGCCAGCAACTCCACCACCACGTCGCGCGGGGCCGGCGTCCGCCCCTGTTCGAGCCGGACCGTGACGCCGGCCAGACGCAGGGGCGGCGGCGCCGCCAGGCGGTCGGCCAGCAGCGCCACGCGCTGCCAGGCGGCATGCAGCCGGGGATCGTCGGGGAAGCCGTCGGGACTGGCGTCGCGGAGGCTGGCGGCCCGCCGGGCGAGGTCGACCCAGGCGTCGCCGCATCGGCCGCCGGCGGCGGCGATGCGCAGCAGCGTGTCGCGAGCATGATCCAGATCGGCCAGCGTCGCGGCGAAGGTCCGTGCACGATCCGCCGCGGCCGCCGCCAGGCGCCGCGCCTCGTGGTCCGCCCAGCGGGCGAGGAAGGGGTCCTCCAGACCCGGGGCCAGCTCCTGCCAGCTCCTGGCACCGTCCGCCGCGAGACGGACCTGCAGGACGTCGAGGTGGTCCTGGGGATCGCTCCCCGCGAAGCACGCCGGCGGCAGGGAGTCCGGCGGCGTGCCCGCGGCCGCCATGCGCTCGAGGAGCAGGAACCGCAGGCGCCCGAGGTGATCCGCGTACATCCCGGGATCGAACTGCACGGCGCGGTTGGTGCGCAGGGCGTCCAGCTGCGCGGCGTGCTCGTCGGCCGGGATCGGCGCGGCGGTGATGGCGGCCAGGGCGGCGTAGAAGGCGGCCGTGTCCCTCAGGATCGCCGGCGGCGCGTCCGGCCGCCCCGTCGCGGCATCACCGGCGGCGACTCCGGCGAGGACGGCATCACCGGCGGCGTCTCCTCCGGCGGGCACGGCGGCGGCGGCGCGGCGCTGCAGGTCCGGCAGCACGTCCAGGACCGCGGGTGTGGTCCAGCCCCGGGGCGCATACTCCGGCACGTAGGCCCGCTCGCCGAACCCGGTGGC
>JAASSM010000115.1 GCA_021767885.1 bacterium
CGCGCCGGGAGGTGCTCGCCGCGCAGAAGCTGCACTACCTGCTGGCCGCTCCGCCGGTGGTGCAGTACCTGGCCGGTGCGCCCACCGTGGGCGTGGCCAACCTGCAGGTGGACATGGTGATCACGCACCACCCGTATCACGTGCACGAGCTGGCCCACCTGCTGGTCAACTTCTGGCTGGAGACGCCGCCGCTGCATGCCCTGCCCCTGCTGCAGGAGGGGCTGGCGACGCACCTGGGCGGCCGGTGGGCACGCGACCCGCGCGTGCTCGCACGCGTGGGCCGGCAGGCCCTGCGCGACGGGCTGGTGAGCCTGGACAGCCTGCTCACCCGCGAGTCCTTCCGGCGGCGATCGGCCGACCTGACCTACGCGCCGGCGGGGGTGTTCGCGGGCTTCCTGCTGGACACCCACGGCGCCGCGGCCACCCGCGCGGCGTACCTGGCGACCGCCGGCAGCCTGGCCGAGGTGTCCGGCTGGTCGGCCGCCGCGATCCGGGCGCGCCTGGCCGCCGCGCTGGGCACGTCCTGGGAGGACCTGGCCCGCCGCTTCGCCGCGTACCTGGATCCCGCCCACGACCCCGCGGCGGGCATCGCCCCCGTCGCCCCGCCCGTGATCTGGCCCGACCGGCCGAGCCCCTTCTCCGTCCAGCCGCGACGCCTGGCGTCCGCCACCCACGTGGCCGCGACGTTCGGGTCCTCCGGCGGCGACCGGCTGGTGAGCGTGGCCGCGGCCGACGGTCCGGTGGCTGCGGCCATCCTCATCGGCGGCGACGGTGCCACCGGCGGGAACGACGCCGACGGCGGCGGCCCGGCGCCGGCCCTCTTCGCGGAGCACCTGCCGGGACGACCCTACCGCGGCGAGACCCACGCCCTGCTGATCGACCGCCACGAGGCCCGGCTCTACGACCTGCACACCGAGACCCTGCTCGCCCTGCACAGCGAGGGCTTCTGGCCCACCGCCGGCACCGGCGCACCCTACGCCCACGAGGACGGCGCCCGCGTGGCCATCCGGCTCGCCGCGCACCTGGATCTGCCCGGCGACGGGTGGGTCCTGGTCGATCTCCCCCGCTGACCGGCGCCGTCGTCCCCGCCGGCCCTCGCCGTGGTCCGGCGGACGGGGCCCCTCGCCCGCCCCTCCGGCACCGGGCACCCCTGCGCGTTCCGGCGCCCGCCACTACGCTGGAGAGAGAGGCGCCGTACCCTGCGAGGAGGTGATCGCCGTGCCCCGACCGTCCTGGATGACCCGCCTGCCCAGCCGCCTCGAGCCCCTGGATCGCCGCCTGGCCGCCTGGATGGCGCGCCACGGCGTGGAGCTCCTGCGGTGGAGCCTGGGCCTGGTGTTCCTGTGGTTCGGCGTGCTGAAGTTCTTCCCCGGCGCCAGCCCGGCCTCGGAGCTGGCCACCCGTACCATCGGCTGGCTCACCGGCGGCCTGCTGCCGGCGCGGACGGCGCTGATGCTGCTGGCCGCGCTGGAGACCATCATCGGCCTGGGCCTGCTCCTGGGACGACACCTGCGCGCGGTCCTCGGCCTGCTGTGGCTGCAGATGGCCGGCGCCCTGCTCCCGCTGGCGATCTTCCCCGGCGACGTCTTCCAGCGGGCGCCGCTGGTGCCCACCCTGGAGGGCCAGTACATCATCAAGAACCTGGTGGTGATCAGCGCCAGCCTGGTGATCGGCGCCACCGTGCGCGGTGGCGACCTGGCGCGCGGCGCGCGCGCGGAGCGCCAGCAGGCCGCCGCCGAGCGCCGGCCGCCGGGCCAGCCGCGCTAGCATCCGATCGGTCCGGCTAGACGAGGGCCGATTCCAGCTCCCGCAGGTAGGCGCGGCGGTGCTTCTGCAGTTCCCGTCTGGTGAGCGCGCCCATGTCGTAGAGGATGGCCGACAGGCCCGGCCGCACCTCGCGCTGATGGGCCAGCAGCTCCTCGAGCTGTGCCTCCGCGAGATACCCCATGACCACGGCCTGCTCCCCGAACCGGCGGTCGCTGACGGCCTGGGCGGAGAGGACGGCGAAGACCTGCTTCATGGTCAGCAGCTGCTGCTCGAGGGCCAGGCGGCCCACCGGCGGCGTGGCCGCCCGCTGCAGATCCAGGGCCTGCAGCGCGGTCTCCGGCGCGATGATCTCCCGCTGGACCAGGAACTGGGCGAACCCCTCGCTGAATTGCAGATCGTCCAGCATCACGCTTCCCCTCGCCGGGAATGGGACGCGGCGCGGAGCCACGCCCCACGCCGCGTCGGGTCTGGAATCAGTCCTGGAACACGCCGGTGGCGGCCAGCACGCTGGCGGCCTCCTCCTTGACGCGCTCCTTCTCCCCGCCGTCGTCCTTGACGCCCAGATCGCCGCCGGCCCACCGGTCCTCGGTGAACGGGCCGAGGGCCTCGAGCTCGTCCCAGTCCGCGCCCCCGGTCTCCTTCTGGAAGACCAGCTCGTCAGCGGCGAAGTCCACGGTGATCAGGTCGCCCTTGCGGATCTGGTCGGTGCAGATCAGGTGGCTGATGCGGGTCACGAGCTGCTTCTCCACCAGCCGCTTCAGCGGCCGCGCACCGTACTGCACGTCGGTGCCCTCCTCCACCAGCCAGGCCTTGGCCTTGGGCGTGACCTCGAGCAGGAAGGGCTCGGCGCAGCGCAGGCTGCGGTGGTGGATCTGGGTGAGCAGGATGTCCAGGATCTCGTAGAGGTGGGCCTCCTTGAGGGTCTGGAAGGTGACGATGTCGTCGAAGCGGTTGAGGAACTCGAAGGGGAAGACCTTCTTGGCCTCGCGCATGGCCGCGGTCTCCACGTCCCGGTCCATGCGGGCGTCGGTCACGTCGGTGGCGAAGCCGATGCCGTTCTGCGCGAGGTGCTGGCCCATGGCCTCGCTGCCCACGTTGGTGGTCAGGATGATGATGGACTGGCGGAAGTCCACCTCCTCGTTGTTGCCCAGGACGAGCACGCCGTCCTCGAGGATGCCGAGCAGCAGGTTCCAGAGCTTGGGGTGGGCCTTCTCGATCTCGTCGAAGAGGATGATCGAGAGGTTGCGCTCGCTCTCGGGCGGGAACAGGCGCGCCAGCTTGCTGTCCGGCTCGGTGATCAGGCCGGTCTGGCTCTCCACCGCCTTGCGATGATGGCGGTCGATGTTCTCCTGGGCCAGCAGCGGACGGATCTCGCCGCCCACGTAGCCCGGCGGCGAACCGAGCAGCTTGCTGATGTTGTAGTGCGCGGAGTACTCCTGGCAGTTGATGCGCGTGAAGGCGCGGCGGCTGCCGAAGATGGTCTCGGCCAGGGCGCGGATGGTCTCGGTCTTGCCCACCCCGGTGGGCCCCATGAACATCATGGTCAGCAGGGGGCTCTCCGGATCGTGGATCCCGGCGATCAGCCGGCTGAAGCTGTCGGTGATCTTGTCGATGGCGGCCGGCTGGCCCACCACCAGCTTGCGCATGCGCTTGCTGAAGCGCGCCAGCTGCTCGTTCTGCCTGTCCAGTGTGAGGGTCTTCACGTCCGAGACTCCCTGTCCAGCGCCCGCGGCGACGTCCGTGTGCCGTGTTTGGCTCGTGCCCCGGGGATCGGCCGGCCGGCCAGCGGCTTGAGCGCCGATTCCGGGAAAACGGCGCGGCCAAGTCCATGGTGAGACGCGGGTTACAAAATTAGCAGACCGATCCGATTTCTTCACGTCTGGGCACTGGAAGTGGCCAGAAAACGACCGGGCCCGCGGATCGCGGCGGCGGCGATCGGCGGGCCCGGGAGGGCGTCGGCGGGGTCCGGGCGAGGCCGGCGAGCCCGGAATCCAGCGCGCCGGCGCGGGCCGCCGGCGGCCGGCGGCTCAGCGGGCGGAGACGTCGTCCTCCTGCTGCAGGTACGGCGCCTGGGGCTGGCCCACGTTCTCCACCCAGCGGTCGTCGACGCGCGGACGGACGGGGCTGTTCTGCTCCAGGTACCACTCCACGGCCTCGGCGGTGCGCACCTGGGTGGGCATCACCGCATCGGGCGGGATGGTGGTCAGGAAGTCCAGGCCGCTGTTGCCCTCGAGCAGGAAGTTGGTGAACACCGCGGTGTAGGTGCGGTCCGGATCCCAGGGCTCGCCGCCGATGGTCAGCTCCACCACGCGGTCGTAGTCCGGGCGGGTGCTGTCGTAGGTCATCGCGGCGCCCGAGATCACGATGCCGCTGCTGTTGCCGGCGAGCTTGCGCTCGATCACGCGGCGGATCATCTCGCCCGACATCTCCACCAGGACCAGCTCGTTGCCGAAGGGCAGGACGCTGAACACGTCGCCGGCGGTGATGGGGCCGGCGGGCAGGTCGGCGCGCAGGCCGCCCAGGTTCTGGAAGGCGAAGTCCGCGTCGAAGCGGGTGCGCATGGCGTCGGTGACCAGGTTGCCCATGAGGTTGGCGCCCGCCCCGCCCCGGGTCAGCGCCACGGCGGTCTCGCCCACCACCCGGGCCATCTCGCGCTCGGCCTCCTCCTGGTGGGGCCGGATCACCTCGGCGATCTCCTCGTCGGGCCAGTGCTGGTCCTCGAAGAGGGTGACGATGGTGCCGCGGTCGTGGCTGCGCTCCCAGCCCACCACCGCACCCAGCTGCGGATCGATGAGCAGGATGGCGTGGCCGATGCTCGAGCCGTTGCCGAAGGTCTCGAAGCACATGGTGTGATTCACCGGGTCGATCCAGGGCTCCTGGTAGCCGCGATGGGTGTGGCCACCCACGGCGATGTCGATGCCCGGCACCATGTTCACCAGCTCCATGAGGTTGGGCACGCCGGAGCCGGAGTAGTTGGCCGCGTGGTAGCCCTGCTCGCCCTGCTCCACCTCGGTGGCGGTGGCGCCGCTGCCGGCGATGCGCTCCCAGCCCTGCTTGGGATCGTAGGGCAGGCCCTCGTGGATGCCCAGGAGGATGATGTCCGCGCCCTGCTCCCGGAGCTGGTCGCGGTACTTCGCAATGGTGGGCGCCATGGGTCGGAATTCCAGGCCCGCGATGTTCTCGGGGAAGCTCATCTGGGCGGTGCCGGGGGTGATGATGCCGATGACGCCGATCTTGACCCCCGCACGCTCGAGCATGAGCGTCGGCACGCACCAGTCCACCACCTCGCCGTCGGCCTCCTCGATGAGGTTGGCGGCGAGCCAGGGGAACTCCGAGCGGCGGGCCAGATCCTCGGCCACGTCGCGGCCGAGATCGAAGTCGTGGTTGCCGGGCACGAGGAAGTCGTAGCCGATGGCGTTGAAGTACTCGATCACCGCCCGGCCCTCGGTCTTGTTGCCGATGGGCGTGCCCTGGAAGATGTCGCCCACGTCGATGAGCAGGACGTCCTCGCCGGCGGCGGCGGCCTCCTCGCGGACGCGCTTGATGTAGGCCGCGGCGCTGGGCGCTCCGCCCAGCGGCGGCGGGAACTCGGGGTTCATGAACCGGGCGGGCTCCGGGGCGATGTGCCCGTGGAGGTCGTTGGTCCAGATCAGGTGCAGGCGGCGGGGCTCGGCGTCCGCGGCGACGGACACGGAGACCAGGACGAGAACGGCCAGCATGCTGAGGCCGATGAGGTTGCGAAGGGAACGCACGGCGTGCCTCCTGACCGGGACGACCACGGCCGTCCCGCGGCGGAGCGGAGAGGATCCGCCCCTAGAATTCGCGCGCCCAGCCGATGCCGATGCGCGTGCGGAGGTCGTCGACGCGGGCGATGGGCTCGGCGACGTAGTCCTCGGGGTACTCGAAGATGTGCGGCTCGTAGCTCTGTAGCTTGTTCAACTCCAGGGACACGGAAAGTTCCCCGCCACCGACGGGGAAGCCGGCGCCGCCGGAGAAGACGGAGTTGCCGCCCTCGTCGTCGGCGTAGCTGTCGTAGCGGCGGAAGCCGAAGCGCAGCCGGAAGTCGTTGTAGAAGGTGTGCTCCAGGCCCAGACGCACGTCCAGGACGTCGTTGATGATGCCGGTCCGGTCCAGGCGGCTGTCCTCCATCTCCTGCCAGTCCGCGTAGACCACGTCCCAGGTCAGGACGGTGCGCGGGTCGCTGCGCGGGAAGAAGGCCGCGCCGAAGCGCCACACGGCGGGGTACTTCAGCGACTCCTCGGTCTCCTGGGTGGCGACGGTGGTGTCGGCGGCGGTGAAGGTGCGCGTCTCGTACTCGCCGTCCACCTCGAGGCGCGTCTCGAAGGCCGCACCCAGGCGCAGGCGGGGATGGACCTGGGCCTGCACGCCGAACGTGGCGTGGACGCCCGAGAGGCTCCAGAGGTGACGCAGATCGCTGCTCTGGTCGCCGTCGGCCAGCCGGTTGTCGCGGCGGACCCGGGACTCCTCGCGGTCGCCGAAGCCGTAATGGACGGCCGCGCCCACCGACACGCGGTCCGGCAGCACGTCGGCGGCCAGGCCCAGGCTCAGCGTGCGCAGGACGCCCTCCACCTCGTACGTCCGCTCCTCGATGATCCGGTCGCGGGGGTCGCTGAAGGGGCTGGGATCGCGGATCTCCTCCTCGAAGCGATACCGGTACGGGTAGCGCTCGAGCAGGGAGACGCCCGCGGTCACCGGCATGCGGCCGCCCACCAGCCGGGTGGCCAGGCCGAAGCCGCCGCCCAGCC
>JAASSM010000116.1 GCA_021767885.1 bacterium
CCGGCCGGGGCCCGCCGGCCGCGCGGCGCGGCGTCGCGGGGGGCAGACCGCCGGCGCGGAGTCCGCCGGTGCGCGAGACGCCGCCCTCGATGACACGCTGCAGCTCGTCCGCCACCAGTCCGAGGGCGTCGGCCTGATCCATCAGGACCCGCGAGGATGAGGCCGATTCCTCGGCCACCGCGGCGTTGGACTGGGTCAGGCCGTCCATCTGGGTGACGGCGCGGTTGATCTCGCCGACGCCGCCGGCCTGCTCGTCGCTGGCGCTGGCGACCCGGTCCACCAGGCCGCTGACGTTGCCGATCCCGGCGACGATCCGCTCCAGCGCCCCGGCCACCTCCTGCACCACCTGCACGCCGTTGTCGGAGTTGCGCCGGGATTCCTCCAGCAGTCCGGCCGTGTTCCGCGCCGCCTCGGCGGAGCGCTGCGCCAGGTTGCGGACCTCCTCGGCCACCACGGCGAAGCCCTTGCCGGCCTCGCCGGCCCGGGCGGCCTCCACCGCCGCGTTCAGCGCCAGCAGGTTGGTCTGGAAGGCGATCTCGTCGATGGTCTGGATGATCTTCGCCGTGCTGTCGGCCGACTCCTTGATGGCCTGGATGGCGCCGGCCATGCGCTGCATGGATTCCTGGCTGGACTGCGTGGCGGCCTCCACCTCGCTGGAGACCCGGTTGGCCTCCCGGGCGGACTCGGCGTTCTGCCCGGTCTGCGCCGCGAGCTGTTCCAGCGACGCGGAGGTCTCCTGCAGGCTGGCCGCCTGCGTCGAGGCGCTCTCGGCGATCTGCTGGCTGGAGGACGTGAGCTGCGCCGCCGACTGCTGCACCTCGCTGGAGTGGTCGACCAGGGCGGCGATCACGCGGCGCACCGGTCCGACCACCAGGCGCTGGATGATCAGGGAGATCACCACGCCGGCCACCGCCAGGACCACCACGCAGAGGATGAGGTTCATGCGCTGGCGGGCTTCCGCCGCCCGTTGCAGGGCGGTCAGGCGGCTGGTCAGCTCGGCGGCGACGTCGTCGCTGAAGGCCTGGAGCGCCGCGGCGAGCTCCTGCTGTTCGCTCGCCAGCCGCCGCGCCTGGTCCTGGACGGCGTCGCCGGCGTCGAAGCCGCACAGGGCCGTGTACACGCGCGTGGCGGTCTCGGTGTAGCCCTGGACGCGGTCGTTCAGCTCGCGGGCGCGCGAGGCGAGCGCCGGGACGTCCCGGCAGTGCTCGTGCGCGGAGCTCAGGCCGGACTGGACCTCCTGCGCGGCCTCGGCCGCCGCGGCGACCTGATCGGTCTCGCCCATCATCACGGCATCGAGGTACTTGCTCGTCTGGCTGTCGAAGGCCACGACGGCGGCGGCCGCGGCCTGGCTGGCCGGGAAGACGTGCTCGGCGGTGGCGGTGATCTCGTGCCCCTGGCGACGGGCGCCAGCGAGGTCCATCCCCACGGTCAGGACGTAACCGGCGACCAGGATGGAGACCCCCAGCCAGATCTTGCCGGCGAGTCCGAGAGACAGGCCGGAAGGCGAAGCAGCAGAACGCATGGACGGTCCTTCTTGCTGGCGCCGGGGCGAGCGCGTCGCCCCGGCGCGTCACGGGCTACTGGACGGCGAGGATCTTGACGGCGCCGGTGTCGGCGCCATCGGAGACGAATCCCACCGCGCCGGGTGTGGCGGCCACGTGGGCCAGCATCTCGGCCTCGCTGGCGAACTCCTCGGGGGGCGTCCCCGTGCCGGAGAACACGGCCTTCTTCCAGAAGGTCTTGAACTGGCTCGCCGACTTCTTGACGTGGGTCTTGAGGAACTCCTCGAGCACGGGGCCATCGGCGAGCACCGCGGGCTTGACCGTGGAACCGTCGTCCCAGCTCGAGGTCTTGCCCAGGAACATGCCCTGCAGGTCGCCGCCGGAGACGGCGTCCTGGGCCACGCCCGGGTGGGCGATCACCAGCGTTCCCGCCAGCGCGGGGGCGACCAGCAGCAGGCCCATCGCGGTCAGCAGCAGACGGATGGGGAGTCGGTTGATCGGCTTCATCACGGGACCTCCCGGTCTGCTAGAAGTAGAACGTGGACTTGGCGGCGAGCATGGTCCAGCTCTCCTCGTCGAACCCGTCGGGATTCGCCGCGGGATCCACGTCGCCGGCGCCGTTCATGAAGTGGGCCTCGAGCTTGAGCAGCCAGTTGTCGGTCACGTCGAACCGGGCGGTGAGCGCCAGGTCCTTCTGCCAGGCGGCGAAGTCGGTCGCCATGTCCTCGCCGTCGCGGTCGCGCCAGTCCGGGTGGTAGACCGAGTAGTAGGTGCCGAACTCGAGGAGCGGGCTGACGCGGTAGGCGCCCTGGAGGTAGTAGCCGCCGCGGCGGTCGTCGTCCAGCATGGTGCCCATGGGCGTGGTGATCTCCATGTCCACCTCGAAACGCTGGTACTCGGCAGCCAGCGTCAACGCGTCGCGGACGTACTCGGCGGACAGGACGTAGACGCTCTTCATGTCGAGGAACAGGTCCAGGGGCAGCACGCCGGGCGGCGTACCGGGGGGCGCGTCGGCCGGCACGAGGCCGGTGAAGTTCGCGCGGGTGTTCATCTCCATGCTCAGCAGGCTGGCGCCCACGCGCAGGCCCTCGAGCGGCGTGTTCCAGATCAGGGCGCCGCCGACGACGTACTCGCACTCGGCCTCGTAGCTCAGCATGGGCGTCCCGCCCATGGCCCGCTGGAGCAGGTAGGCCAGGAAGTCCGTGCTGTTCAGCTCGATGTTCCCGTAGAAGGCCTCGTAGTCCACGCTGGAGCTGCCGCCCACCGGCAGGTTGCCGTAGATGCTGGCGCCCTGGAAGGCGGTGGCCACGGTGCGGAATTCCTCGGTGTAGACGCTCTGGGGCATGAGCACCGGAGTGCGCACCATGTCGATGTCCCGGGTCTTGTTGTACAGCCCGATGGGCGTCTTGACCTTGCCCACCCGGAAGCCGAGCGCATCGCGCCAGCGGTAGTCGCCGAACGCCCAGTCCAGCAGCACCTCGTTGTTGCCCTCGGGGCCGAAGTCGCGGCCGAGCAATTGCAGCCCGATGCGCAGGTTGCCGTCCACCCGGGCGGAGGTGTTGAGGATCATCTCGTTGAAGGAGAAGGTGCCGTCCTTCGTGTCCGGCGTCAGGTAGTCGTACTCGCTGGACTTCAGCCAGCCCTGGCTGACGGTGCCGTGCACGGCCACGTCCGCAGCGGCGACGGTGCTGGCGGCCAGCAGGGCCACGGCGAGTCCCGAGATCATGGTCCCGATCCGCATGGATTGCCTCCCGGATGGCGGTCGGTCGGCGCTCTGGCCGACATGGAGAAAGACGAACGGGGAGTCCGGCGTCTTCCGGGCTCCCCTCCTCAGCTCCGCGAACACCGTGTTCCGCGGCCCCCGCGGGATATATCGGGGTCCAGTGCCAGCTCTTGAGAAGCAATATCGTTAAAGATTGTCCGTAGCGCGGGGCGGGAGCATGGCGCGGGGGGCGAGGAGAACGGCGCTCCGCGCATTCGCGGAGCGCCGGACGGCTGGCTGGCAGAGGCCGGTCAGGAGGCGCGGCGGCCAGGGCGAGCGGCCGTGCCGCTGGCGCCGGGCCCTACTTGATGGACACGCCCTTGCCGGAGAAGACGATGTCCGGCTCCATCTCCACGTCCTGGGCCTGCATCATGTTGGCGGCATTGATGGCCCAGATGGAGGTGCGTCCCTCCACCTCCATGGCGTTGCTGCTGATGATCTCGCCGGGAACGGTG
Source organism: bacterium (assembly GCA_021767885.1). Next base: position 3,720 of record JAASSM010000116.1, read on the forward strand.
ATGGTCATGCGGACGTCCAGCTCGTTCATCTTGCTCATGAGCACGCCCATGTACTGCATGGACTCCTGCATGTTGGCCATGCCATCGTCCATGGAGCCGGCGTCCACGTCCTCCTCGGCCATGTCGCCGGTATCCTCCGTCGGTGCGGGCAGGTCCACGGTGACGGCCTTCAGGCGATAGTTGCCGTCGTCGAGCTTCTCGATGCGCAGCTCGTCGCGGGTCTCCTCCGACTCGTCCGCGGTGGTGGCCTCGAGGAAGCGGGAGAGCTGCGTCACGTCGGCGAAGGCCACCTCCATGCGGACGCTCTTGCCGGTGGCGTCGTCGGTCTGCGAGAAGTCCTTCAGCTTCACGCCGGACTCCTTGCAGGCGGCCTCCACCGTGGCGCGGTCCAGCTCGTCGAAGTCGGGCATGTCGGTCTCGTCGCTGCCGATGCCGTCGCCGCCGAGCTCCTCGAGCTTGGCCAGGGCGTCGGCCACCTCGCGGCTCATGGAGAACGACACGGTGGCCGTGCCGGAGCCGTCGGACCCGATGTCGGTGTCCATGTGCATCTGCATGCAGCCGGTGCCGAGGGTCATGACGAGCCCGGCCAGGAGCAGGGCGGAAAGTCGCATGGTCCGTCGCATGATGGGTTCCTTTCGTCCGAGAACGTGCCGGCGGGGCCGGCGTCGAGCGGTCTCGCGTGCAGGGACTCTACCGCCTCGAGGCGGCCGTGTCTGCAACGCAAGACCGTCAGGATCGCGATTCGCCCTCCTCGGCTCGCCGCGCGGCGATGGCCTTCTCGATGCGGGCGAGGCGGCGCGCCAGCTCCTCCTGCCGGCGGGCGGCCCCGGCCGGGTCGTCTCCGGGCCCCTCCTCGGCCACCCGGGCGATGGCCTCCCGCGTCCGCTCGTGCAGGCCCAGGAGCTGCTCGATGTTGGCCGCGTCCTCGGCCTTGTCGAAGGCCACGTCCTCCACGGTGGGGCCCGCGTCGGCGGGGACGGCATCCGGCTCGGTCATCACCCGGGGTCTGGGGATCACCGGGACCTGGGGATCGAGGGGGCGCTGGTTCATGAAGCCGGGCGAGACGATCTCCACGCCTGCCCCGTGCAGGCGGTCGAGCATGGCCCGGCGGAGTCGGGAACGGGCGGTGAGCAGCTGCTTGACCTCCGACAGCAGGCCGGTGGCCTGGTAGGTGACCGAGAAATCGCCCAGGTCGCGGATGAGCACGAAGGGATCGGTCAGGCCGGCGTCGTCCGCGGCCTGCCGGAGCAGGTCCTCCACCTCCTGATGGTCGACGTCGTACCCGAGGGAGACCCGGGCCGAGACGAGCGTCCCGGAGGACCGCACCACCCGGACCGGGTTGGCCACGAGGTGCAGGTTCGGCAGGGTGACCAGGTCGCGGTCCTCGGTCTGGATCTCCGTGCTCAGCAGGCCGCGCTCGGTGACCCGGCCGAACTGGTCACCCACCTGCAGGAAGTCTCCGGCGTGGAAGTTGCGGACGGCCTTGAGCATCAGGCCGGCCATGATGTTGCCCAGCAGCGTGGTGGAGGAGAACGCGACCGCGGCCGAGAACATGATCCCGAACAGGCTGAGGAGCTGGCCGCGGAGCTCGGCATCCACCGGCAGGACGATCAGCACGGTCACCGTGGCGACCAGCAGGATGAGCAGCTGCGCGATCTGGCGCCGGAATTCTCCCCGGCCGGGGGACTCTGGCCGCGGGGCCAGGACGCGCCGCACCAGCCGGCTGGCCAGCAGGGCCAGGATCACCACCAGCACCGTGGGCAGCAGGGGCAGGGCGCGGGCGAGGGTCTGCAACAGCTCGGTCATGGTCACGCGCTTCCGATCATGGATGCGGGGTTGCGGTGATGAGCCTAGCGCCTCGGCCGCCGGCGGACCAGCGCGAACGCGTCGACGGGCCGCAGGCCGCCGCGGCGCGGCCCCTGGACACTGCGAGCTTTCCGGGAGGGGCCCTACGGACCCGGGCTAGACATTCCTGACGTTTTTTTCCCTGGCGGGCGGAACGACGGCGCCGGGGTGAATCCCGAGACAGCAATGTTCAGAAAATGTTCAAGAATATTCATGTCAATGATTTATGGAGATGAAGCGCGATTCGCGCCTCCGGGCGCTTGACGCATGGGGCGGTCGCGGCCCCCGGTCCCGGCGGCGCGTTTGCTAAATATATCTTTACGGGAACCGATCTCGGGTTTAACTGTAGGGCATAACAACGGTCCGGCCGGGGCCACGTTCTTCCGGGCAGCTTTGGGCGAGAGCTGTCTGGATGGGTTCCCGGCCACCTCTCGAGGCCGGGATCCGCGGGTTCTCGATGACTTTGGGCGAGAGTCATCGGGGTGGGATCCCGGCCCTCGTTTTTCCTGGTGCAGGATCCCGATCCCCGGTGTCCCGGCCACGGCGCGCGGCCAGCCCATCCCGGCGTTCTAGAACACCCCGACGTACTGGCCGTCCAGGATGATGGTCCGGCTGCCCTCGGAGCCCTCCAGGCGCACCTCCCGCACCCGCACGGCCGGCTGGGTCTCCGGGATGTAGACGCGGTCGAGATGGATGACCGCCTCCGGCGACGTGAAGTCGGCCGGGCCCACCACCCCACCGAAATGATCGCTGCGTCCGAAGGCCACGTGCAGGCCCAGCTTCTCGTCCAGCAGGATGGTGCCGGTGGGCTGGAGGCCGAAATCGCCGAGCACGCCCAGGCCCAGCTCGGCGATGTTGGCGTAGGCCGGCTCGGCGGCGAAGCGCTCCCGCTCGGCCGCCGTCC
>JAASSM010000117.1 GCA_021767885.1 bacterium
AGGGCCACCGTGGCCCGGCCCTCGAGCTCGCGATTGACCAGGACCAGCTCTCCCTGGACCACCATGGCGATCTCGTCGCCGTCCTCGGCCACGGTGAGCTCGTCGGCGTCGCCGGTGACGGTGTCGAACTCGCGGGCGTCCAGCAGCTGGTCCGCGGCGATGGTCACCTCCAGTTCGCGCAGCGTGCCGTCGGCCGTCTCGAGGATCCACAGCGCGTCGCCGGCCTCGCAGACGACGCGCGCACCGTCCGCGCTGATGTGCGCGTTGCGGACGCCTTCCTCGCGGAAGTCGGTCAGGCGCTCGATCTCGGCGCCATCGGCGCTCCGGCGCCAGAGGTTGAAGGCGCCGGTCTGGTCGTCCTCGCTGCGCCAGTACAGGGCGTCGGCGGGGCCCCACATGGGATCGGTGTCGTAGCCGGGCCCGTCGGTGAGGCGGACGGGGTCCGCGCCGGGCTGGTGCAGCCAGATGTCCGGCTGATACGTGCCACGGTAGCCCACGCGGCCGAAGCGGGCCGCGCCGACGGTGAGCAGGTAGCGGTCCTCGTCGGGATGGACGGCCACCTCCCCGGCGAAGAGGTCGAACATGCGCATGGGGGTCCCGCCCGTCACCGCGACGCGCTGGATCTGATCGCGCATGGGGTAGCGCCAGGGGCGGCTGCTGGCGAACAGGATGGTCTCGCTGTCCGCGGTGAAGGCCCGGGGCAGGTCCGTCCCGGGCGCGAAGGTCAGCCGGGTGGGACGCCCGCCGCCGGCAGGCATCACGTAGACGTCGAAGCTGCCCTCGCGGTCGGACGCGAAGGCCAGCAGCTCGCCGTCGGGCGAGAACACGGGGTCGCGGTCGTAGGCCGGGTGCGCGGTCAGACGCTCGGCGCGGCCGCCGGCGGCGGCCACGCGCCACAGGTCCCCCTGGGCGCTGAAGACCACCACCTCGCCATCGGGCGAGATGGCGGGACGTCGGGGGAAGAACGCGGGCTCGGCGACGGCCGCGGCGGCGGCCAGCAGGCCGGCGAGCAGGCAACAGACGAAGGCGACGGAACGCATGGACTCTCCTCGGGTGATCGCGGCAGCGGAGGGCCGCAGGTTCGGCGGGCGGATACCGGGCGAAGATACGCGGCGGGGCACGGTTCGTGACAGGAAGATTTCCGTCCCACCGGGACCACCGCCGCCGGGAAAGCGCCGGGGCGGGCGCTCCGGCGCCGCCCGCCCCGCAACGGTCTCGCGTCAGCCCTGCTGCTGACGGATCAGGTTCAGCGCCGAGCCGGCCCGGAACCAGGCCACCTGCTCGGTGGTCAACGAGTGCTTCAGCTCGACGCGGTCGCTGCCGCCGTCGGCGTGGTGCAGGACGGCGGTGACCACGCTGCCGGGAGCGAGCTGGTCGAGGTTCTCCAGGTCGATCCGGTCCTGCTCCTGGACCTTCTCCCAGTCCGCCGGATCGGCGAAGACCAGCGGCAGGATGCCCTGCTTCTTGAGGTTGGTCTCGTGGATGCGGGCGAAGCTGCGGACGATCACCGCCGCGCAGCCGAGGTGTCGCGGGCTCATGGCCGCGTGCTCCCGGCTGCTGCCCTCGCCGTAGTTGTCGTCACCCACGATCACCCAGTGGCGGCCGGCGGCCTTCAGCCCCCGGGCGACGTCGGGCACGCGGCCCACCTCGCCGGTGAGCGGGCTGCGGGTCTGCCCCGTCTCGCCGTTGAAGGCGTTGACGCCGCCGAGCAGCATGTTGTCGCTGATGCGATCGAGGTGGCCGCGATACTTGAGCCAGGGCCCGGCCATGGAGATGTGGTCGGTGGTGCACTTGCCCTGGACCTTGATGAGCAGGTCGAGACCCTGGAAGTCTCCCTCCTGCCACGGCGCGAAGGGGTCGAGCAGGGCCAGCCGCTCGCTCCCGTCCTGGACGATCACCGCGACCGTGGACCGGTCCGCCGGCGGCTCCTGGTAGCCCTCCTCGGCGAAGACGAAGCCCGCGGCGGGCAGGTCGGGCGCCGGCGCGGGCGGCGTCAGGCGGACCTCCTCGCCCCCGGCCGTGGTCAGGGCGTCGGTCATGGGGTTGAAGTCCAGGCGGCCGGACAGCCCGTAGGCCACCACCACCTCGGGGCTGCCGATGAAGGCGTGGGTCTCGGCGTTGCCGTCGTTGCGCTTGCGGAAGTTGCGGTTGAAGGAGGTGATGATGCTGTTGCGATCGCCCTCCTGGATGTCATCCCGCTTCCACTGGCCGATGCAGGGGCCGCAGGCATTGGTCAGGACCGTGGCGCCGAGCTTCTCGAACACCGCGAGCTGGCCGTCGCGCTTGATGGTCTCGTAGATCTGGTCCGATCCCGGGGTGACCAGCAGCGGGGCCTTCATCTCCAGGCCCGCGTCCACGGCCTGCTGCGCCACGTCGGCGGCGCGGCTGATGTCCTCGTAGCTGCTGTTGGTGCACGAGCCGATGAGCGCGTACGAGAGCTCCACCGGGTAGTCCTCCTGCTCGCAGTCGCGGCGCATGTCGCCCACGGCGTGCAGGACGTCCGGGCTGTGCGGTCCCACCAGATGCGGCTGCAGCGCGGAGAGGTCGATCTCCACCACACGGTCGAAGAACTCCTCCGGTCGCGCCTCCACCTCGGCATCGGCTCGCAGCAGGTCGAGATTGGCGGCGGCGAGGTCGGCGAGGTCGGCCCGGCGGGTGGCGCGCAGGTAGGCCTGCATGCGCTCGTCGCCGGGGAAGATGCTGGTGGTGGCGCCGAGCTCGGCGCCCATGTTGGTGATGGTGGCCTTGCCGGTGCAGCTGATGGCCTCGCAGCCGGGCCCGAAGTACTCGATGACGTGGTTGGTCCCGCCCTTGGTGGTGAGCAGGCCGCAGAGCTTGAGGATCACGTCCTTGGGCGCGGTCCAGCCGCTGGGGGCGCCGGTCAGGCGCACGCCGGTGATCCGCGGGTGCAGCACCTCCCAGGGCATGCCCACCATGACGTCCACCGCGTCGGCCCCGCCCACGCCGCAGGCCGCCATGCCCAGGCCGCCGGCGTTGGGGGTGTGGCTGTCGGTGCCGATCATCAGGCCCCCGGGGAACGCATAGTTCTCCAGGACCACCTGGTGGATGATGCCCGACCCCGGCTTCCAGAAGCCCATGCCGTAGCGCGCCGCGGCGCTGGAGAGGAAATCGTAGACCTCGCGGTTGGTGTCCAGGGCCGCCTTGCGATCGGCCTCCGCCCCCTGGTACGCCAGCAGCAGGTGGTCGCAGTGCACCGTGGTGGGCACGGCGGTCTGGTCGCGGCCCGCCTGCATGAACTGCAGGATGGCCATCTGGGCGGTGGCGTCCTGCATGGCCACGCGGTCGGGTGCCAGGGCCAGGGTGGCCTCGCCGCGGGCCAGCTTCTGGCCGGCCGGATCCGCCAGGTGGCCCAGGAAGATCTTCTCGGTGAGCGTCAGCGGGCGACCGAGGCGTTGCCGGACGGTCTCCAGGTTCTGGCGGGTGGTCTGGTAGACGCGGCGGACCATCTCGGCGGTGGTGGCAATCTCCATGCGGGATCTCCTCCAGGGCAGGCCACGGGGGCAGCGATCGGGAGCGGGATTTCGACTCAGGATAATCGAATTCCGGGGCTGCGCACGCGGTGCTGGCGCACCGAGGCGGCGGGAGGCCGAACCGCCGGCGATGCGGCGTTCGAGTTTTGCCTAAAGGCGTCCCGATTCCGCACGAAGGAATCTTCAGGTCTCCGCACGGCTGTCCCGTAGGCCCGGGACGGGACGGATCCTCCGTCCCCGTGAACCGCGAGGCCGTGAGCGCCCGGACGAAGGATGGTCTGCCGTGAAACTGAACCTCCGCGATCGCTTCCTGCTGCCCACCGCCGCCGCCCTGCTGGTGGCGTTCGGCACCTACCTGACGATGACCACCGTCCGGACCGGCGACGCCCTGCGCACCTCGGTCCACGACGAGATGGAGCAGGTGGTCGCGCTGGTCGAGCAGAACGTGACCGGCTGGCTCCATCATCGCGACCTGGACGTCGCCCGGTGGGCCGGCCTGCGCGCGGTCCAGGACGCACTGCGCGACGACCGCCCGGAGGCGGCCGCCGCGGCGAACGAGTTGCTGGCCGACCTCGCCGGGCGGACCGAGGACTACGAGGCCCTGCACCTCATCGGCCCCGACGGCGTGGCCGTGGCGTCCACCGCGGAGGGTTCCGTGGGCTCCCTCGACATCAGCAGCCGGGGCTACTTCCAGGAATGCCAGCGCACGGGCGACCGCGTGATCTCCGAGCCCCTGAAGAGCATGGTCACCGGCGAACCCATCGTGGTGATCTGCTACCCCGTCGCCGCCGGACGGGGCACCGGCGCCATGCTCGGCGTGGTCGATCTCGGGCGGTTCGCCGCCGGCGTGGTCGATCCCATCTCCGTGGGCGAGACGGGCTATGCCTTCATCTGCGCCGCCGACGGGACCTTCCTCGCCCACCCCAATCACGACCTCATCCTGCAGTCCTCGCTCTCGCAGTGGGATTTCGGCAAGGAGATGCTCTCCCGCCAGAACGGCCTGCTGGCCTACGACTTCAAGGGGACCGCGCGGGAGGCGGCGTTCCGCACCGACCCCGACACCGGCTGGCTCTTCGGCGTCGGGCTGGACCGGTCGCAGATCTACGCCGCGGCCAACTCCCTGCGCAACTTCGGGATCCTGCTGACCGTGATCGCCCTGGCCGTGGTCTGCGGGGTGGTCTACCTGGTGGCGCGCAGCGTCACCGGTCCGGTCAACGCCATGATCGCCGACCTGAACGCCGGCTCCGAGCAGACGTCGGCCGCCTCCTCGCAGATCGCCAACGCCAGCGTCTCGCTGGCCGAGCAGTCGAGCGAGCAGGCCGCCGCGGTCCAGGAGACGTCGGCGAGCCTGCAGCAGATGACCGCCAACGTCCGCACCACCACCGCGGCGTCGGATCGCTGCCAGGAGCTGATGCAGTCGGCGGAGTCCACGGTGAGCGAGGGCCTGCAGACCATGCAGGAGATGGTCGCGGCCATCGGCAACATCAAGAGCAGCGCCGACCAGACCGCGAAGATCGTCGGCACCATCGACGAGATCGCCTTCCAGACCAACCTGCTGGCGCTGAACGCGGCGGTGGAGGCTGCCCGCGCCGGCGAGGCGGGCAAGGGGTTCGCGGTGGTGGCCGAGGAGGTGCGCAACCTGGCCCAGCGTGCGGCCGACGCCGCCAAGGAGACCAGCGCGCTGATCGAGGAATCGGTGACGCACTCCGAGCGGGGCGTGGCCATGACCGAGAAGACGCGCGTGGCCTTCGAGCGGACCGCGGACAACGCGCGTCAGGTGGGCGAGCAGGTGACCGGGATCGCCAGCGCGGCACGCGAGCAGGCCGACGGCATCGGGCAGATCAACAAGGCCGTGGCGCAGCTGGACCAGACCACGCAGAACGCCGCCGCCAACGCCGAGGAATCGGCCTCCGCGGCCGAGGAGCTCAACGCCCAGGCGGCCCAGCTGCAGGCCGTGGTCGCACGGCTGCATGGTCTGGTGTCCGGCCAGGCGGATCCGCAGGGCGCGGCGGCCTCCGGGCTGAGCGATGCGGACCTGCACGCCATGGCGGACGCCGCGCGTCCCCGCACCGGAGCGCCACGGAGCCAGGAGCCGGTCTAGGGGCCGTCAGCTGGCGGCTTGACCGTCCCGGACGAGCGCCTCACCTTCGACGCCACCTGGCGACCCGCCGGGTGGCGTCCCGCCATTTCCCGACCGGAGGCACACCGTTGAAACCACAGCTGCTGGCACTGATCACCGCGGCCGCCTGGGGCATCGGCGGCTACTTCGAGAAGCGGGGGCTGCATCTGGGCGATCTGCCGCCCCAGGTGGGGATCACCGTGCGCACCGCCGTGGCCCTGGTGGTGCTGACGGCGATCAGCTGGCCGCAGCTGCGGCTGGTCACCCAGGCCGGCGGCCGCTCCCTCACCTATCTGGTGGTCGGTGGCGGCCTGGTGGCCGGTTCGCTGGGCATGCTCTGCTTCTACGCCGCGATCAAGGGCGCGCCGCTGAACCGGGTGATGCCCATCGCCTTCACCTCGCCCCTGTTCGGCGTGCTGGCCGCCCTCGCCCTCGGTGGCGAGGCGCTCACGCCCCGCACCGCGCTGGGGATCATCCTGACGGTGGCGGGGATCGTGCTGCTGACCATCTAGGCCCCGGGCGGCGCGGCGGACGACGCCAGCGGCGGCGGACGCCGCGGCAGCTCCACGGTGAACTCGCTGCCTCGCCCGGGCTCGCTGCGCACGGAGATGCGGCCGCCGTGGTCCTCGACGATGCGGCGGGCCGTGACCAGCCCCCATCCCAGGTGGACGCGATCACCGTCGGCGTGGAAGTCCGGTTCGAAGATCCGTGCGAGGCGATCGGGGGCGATGCCCCGGCCGGTGTCGCGTACCCGGATGCGCACGTGCTCGGGGTCGGCCATGTCCGTGGCCAGGGTGAGCGTCCCC
>JAASSM010000118.1 GCA_021767885.1 bacterium
CCGCGGCCGGCCCAGGCCGATGCCCGCGGCCTGGCTCGCCGCTAGCGGTCGGGCCCGGGCTCGAACCGCTGGACGAACTGGACGGTGACCGCGGTGCCGGCCACCTCCACGTCGAAGACGTGCCACCAGCCGGTGGAGTCGCTGGTGTCGGCATCGAAGGCCGCGTCGGCCACCGCGAAGCTCCAATCCTGCTCGTTGATGGTCAACGAGACCGTCGCCCCGGAGGTGAGCAGACCATCCGTGGTGCCGGTCTCGTAGTCGTGGACCCAGTACTCGGTGCGGCCCTCGTACCAGCGGCGCCCCAGGATGCTCTCCGGCCCGCCGCCCTCGCGGGCGTCGCCGAGGTGGGCGGTGAACGGCGGCGCGTCCACGCGGCCGCGGTCGACGTGGTCCAGCGCCCACTGCAGGCCGAGGTCGCCCCCGGAGCCCGGGACCAGGATGAGGTAGTGCGCGTCCAGGTCGCCATACCCGGCGGTCCAGGTCAGGTCGATACGGTAGTCCGGCAGCACCACCCGCAGGGGCGCCGGCAGCGTGGCCGGGCAGTCCTCTGCGGTGCTCACCGTGTCGGCCGAACCGGTGATCCCGCCGAAGTAGGGCGTGACCACGGCGCGCGCATGCCGCGGCACGAGGAGCCGGAAGGAGCCGTCGTCGCGGGACTGCGACGCGGCACGGAAGCGGCCGGCGAGATCGCGATAGACCACGTTGGCGCCGGCGAGCGGCTGGCCGGCGGCATCCTGCACCACGCCGGCGACCTCGCAGGGTTCCGGCACGGGCTCCCCCCAGCAGACCGGTCCGAGGGAGGCGACGGTGGCCACGTAGGCGCCAGCCTGGAGGTCGGCCGACCCCGCCTCCTGCCAGGTGCCGGTGGCCACGTCGAGGACCCAGAACCCGACCGTCGCGGGGCTCGGCCCGCCCGCCGGATCGACGGCCAGCCGGTACGTGACCATGGTGTCCGGGGCGAGGGAGAGCGGGCCCGCCTGCGAATCGATGAGCGTCCAGATCACGCCCAGCGCGTCGAGGGTCACCTCGGCGCCGTCCTCGCGCCGGCCGCGGAACTCGCCGGGGAAGGCGGCGGCGAAGTCGGCCTGGTCGGCCCTGGCCAGGGCCATGAACGCCCCGACGCGGTCGAGGTACAGCTGCCCCGCGTCCACGAAGGAGGAGTCGGCGAAGACGGCGCCGCTGCCGAGGCCGTCGAGATCCACCGTCGCGCTCTCGCTGGCGAAGAACACCGCGCCACGCGCGAGCGGCAGCATGGCCACCTCGGGGAAGGTGAGCTCGCTGCCCGGAGTCAGGCTCAGCGCCCGGTAGTTGGTGTTGATGCGGGGACCCTTGCCGAAGCGGGCGATGGTCGCGCTGGCGTCCAGACCCGCGACCAGGAACTGGCCCGAGTCATCGGAGAAGCCGAACCTCTCGCCCACGGTGACCTGGACGCCGGTCAGCGGCGCACCGGTGTGGTCCACCACGCGACCGGAGATGCTGACGGTCTGCTCGCCGCCGCCGCCATCGCCGCCCTGGTCGACGAACGGCGGGGCGATGCGATCCTCGTCCGAGCACGCGGCCAGGCCGGCGAGCAGCGGGATCAGCACGGGGAGCAGGAGTCCGCGGGGCGCGAGCCGGTTCGACATGGGATCCCTCGTGTGCTCTAGGTGTCGCTGCTCATCTTCCGGGCCCGCTGCAGCAGCCGCCGGGCGAGCTCGGACTGGTCGTCGTGCTTGGCCGCCGCCACCAGGTTCTGGATGGCCAGGCCCCGGTTGCCCAGCTCGATGTGGCAGTACCCCACCATCAGCCGGGCCCGGCCGTTCTCCGGGTCCAGTGCCGCCACCTGCTGGAACGCCTCGGCCGCTGCCGCGTGGTCCTGGCGCAGGTAGTGCACGTCGCCCATGAGAGACCACAGGCGGGGCGTGGGGTCGGTGGCCAGTCCCTCCTCGATGGCGGCGAGGGCCGCGTCCAGATCGTGAGCGGCGACCAGGGCCGAGACCAGGCGCTCGTAGTCCTCGGCCGCCGCCTCGCCCCGCATGGCCTGACGGTACTCGTGACTCGCCAGGTAGGGCACGTCCACCATGGTGTAGAGGTCGCCCAGCGTGCGCTCCTCCCGCGGCGTCAGCTCCCGCAGGAAGCCGACGATGGTCAGCGCCTCGGCCGCCTCGCGGTACTCCTCGAAGCCGACGTGGAACTGGTAGTCCAGGAACCAGGCCTCATCGCTGCCCGGATCGCTGGCCAGGTAGTCCGCGATCACCGGGCCGGCCAGCTCACGACGCTCGAGGGCGATGGCGCACGAAGCGAGCTGCGCGTACCAGTCGTGTCGCGGCGTGCCCCAGCTCCCGCCGCACAGCTCCTGGAGCAGCGGCGCGGCGGCCTCCTGGTCGCCGGCCAGCATGAACCCCGCGGCGGCGAAGTAGAGGGTCTCGGGCTGCGGATCGGAACTGGCCCGGAAGCTCTTCAGGAAGGCCGCGCCCGAGGCGGCGTAGTCCTTCAGCGTGTAGTGGACATGTCCCAGCCCGAACCAGGCGGCCGCGAGCCGCGGCTCCATCTCCACGGCGCGCGCGTACTGCTGCCGCGCCGGCTCGTACTGCTCCAGGGCATCGTGGCTGCGCGCGAGGTGATAGCGCACCAGGTAGTGATCCTGGTCGGGATGGTCTTGCAGGTGCTCCTGGAGCTCGACGATGGCCTCGGCATGCTCGCCGCGTCCGGCGGCCGCCACGGCGCGCACCAGGATCTTGCGCACCAGGCGCGGGACCTGCGACATGTCCGTCGCGTCGACGTAGTAGTTCTGCGCCCCGGTGCGGCCGGGGCTCTCGCTGCCCTTCTCCGCGGCGAGGGCCCCGCCGCCGGCGATGATCAGGGCCAGGAACGTCACCAGGATCGAACGCATCACGACCTCCTAGTTCAGTCGGAAATGCAGGGTGGTGGTGATCCACGCGGTCACCGGCTCGCCGCCGACCTCGCCGGGCTGGAAGCGCCAGCCGGTCATGGCCTTGCGGACGGCCTGATCGAACATGCCCTGGGGCCTGGATTTCAGGATGTTGACCTGACGCACCTCGCCGTCCTTGCCCACGAGCACCTTCACCGCCACGTACCCCTCGATGCCGCGCTCGCGCGCCTGGTAGGGGTACTCGGGGTTCACGCGGGCGACCACCTCGGGCGCACGGTCGAGGTCCAGGGAATCGAAGATGAAGTCCGTCGGCGTCGCGTCGCGCCGCACGCCGCCCACATCCAGCGCCACCCCGATGGCGGGGCCGGCGAGATCGCCCAGTCCGGGCTGCACCAGGTCGGGCGCGAAATCGGGCTGCTCCGGCTCCGGTGGCGGCTCCGGCTCCTTGACCTCCTCCGGCTCCGGCGGATCGGGCGGCGCCAGCGAGACCAGGCTCACGCCCACGGGCTCGCTGATGTCCTGGACCGGGTCGCGTTCCTGGGACAGGACGGTGGTCAGCCCGAAGAGGCCGAGGTTCACCGCCGCCGCCACCGCCAGGACCGCCACCAGCCGGACCGCGCGGCGCAGGATCATGATTCGCCCTCGCGCCTGGCCGCCAGCGACACGCTGCTCGCGCCGGCCAGCCGGCACTGGTCCATGACCTTGACCACGTCGCCGGTCTGGCTGCCCTGGTCGGCCACCACCACCACGCCGGCCTCCGGATCCTCGGCCAGCGCCCGCTCCACCAGGCCGCGCACCGAGCGCACGTCCACCTTCTTGCCCTCCATCCACACCTCGCCCTCGGTGCTGACGCCGATCATGATGGACGCCTTCTCCTTCACCTCGGCCGTCGCGGCGGTGGACCGCTGCACCTCGATGCCCGACTCCTTGACGAAGCTCGTGGTCACCACGAAGAAGATCAGCAGCAGGAAGACCATGTCGATCAGCGGCGACATGTTCACGTCCACGCGATCGCCCCCGCCGCGGATGGTCCGGCGCACGTTGATCATGGCATCTCCTCTCCCGGCCGGTGGCGACCGCCGCGGTCGTCCCGCTCGAGGTCGCGTTCCAGCAGGTGGGTGGTCTCCTCCAGGCGCAGCCGGAGCTGCTCGGCGCGGTCGCGCAGGCGGCCGCTGAGCACCAGGCCGGGGATGGCGATCAGCAGGCCGGTCTGCGTGGTGACCAGCGCCACGGAGATGCCGCCGGCCAGGGCGCGCGCGTTGCCGGTGCCGAAGACGCTCAGCACCTGGAAGGTCTCGATCATGCCCAGCACCGTGCCCAGCAGGCCGAGCAGCGGCGCGATGGCCGCCAGCACGGCGATGGCCTCGTGCCGGTGCTCCAGCTCGCGGTCCAGGCGCTCGCGGCACTGGGCGAGGATCTCGCGGTCCAGCCGGGGACGACCACTGCGCAGCTCCACGAACGCGCGCACCAGCGCCGCCCGCAGACCGCGCCGCGCCGGCGCCGGCGGCGGCTGCTCGCCGCGGGCGATGGCCAGCAGGCCGGGGATGTCCAGGTCGCCCCGGGCGTAGCGGCGCAGGACCCGCCAGCGCTCGAGGATCAGCGTCCACATCACCAGCGACACCAGTACCAGCGGGCCCATGACCCAGCCGCCCTGGCGCAGGTAGGACGCCGTGGCGTCAAGCATGGCGCGGCTCCGCGGGGGGGGCGCCATCCCGGCCGCCATCCTGGCCGCCGTCGTGGCCGCCGTGGTCGCCATGGTCGCCCCGCTGGCGGTCGATGGTGTTCACCAGGTGCATGGCCTGCTCCTCCATGTCGCCGATCACGTGGTCGGTGCGGCGCTTGAGCCAGGTGTGGGCCAGCATGACGGGGATGGCGATGGCCAGGCCGATCTCCGTGGTGATGAGCGCCTCGCTGATGCCGCCGGACATGAGCTTCGGATCGCCGGTGCCGTGCAGGGTGATCACGCGGAAGGTCTCGATCATGCCGGTGACCGTGCCCAGCAGGCCGAGCAGCGGCGCCACCGCGCCGAACACCGCGAGCATGGCCAGGCCGCGCTGCAGCAGCGGCATCTCGTGCAGGATGGCCTCCTGCAGCACGCTCTCCTGGATCTCGCGGCGCTCGCGGCGCACGTCCAGGCCGGCGCGGACCACGCGCGCGACGGGCGAACGGCGGCAGACGTCGGCGCCCACCTGCCGCTCGCACGCCGACCAGTCGCCGCGGGCGGCCTCGGCGTTGACCCGGGCCATGATGCGGTCGGTGTTGGCGTGGACGCGCTGCAGGTGGATGGCCTTCCACACCGCGACGGCCAGGGCGAGCAGGGCGATGAGCGCCAGCGGCCAGACGATGGGCCCGCCCTGGCGCACCTGCTCCAGCAGCGAGGGCCGACGCGCGATCTGCCGCAGCGCCCGGCCGCCCGACAGGTCCACCGGCACCAGGGCGCTCTCGCCGGCGAGGTATTCGCGCAGCTCGCCCGCCACGCCGCCGGCCGGCTCCTCCGCCATGGCCACCAGCCGCTGGCTGTCGGGATTCCAGAGCAGGAAGCCCACCTCGCCATCGGTGCGGTAGGCGGTGGTGAAGCGGCCGAGGTGGAGGATCTCGCCGGTGGTGTCGCGGCCGTCGCGGCCGCCGAACTCGCCGCGCCGCAGGGTCACCTGCCCGGTGCGGAGCACCTCGTCGAGGGCGACGCGGGCGAGGTCGCGGATGTCGTCGAGGTCGGGGAAGTAGCCCTCGCGCAGCAGGGCGGCCACGGTGTCCAGGCGCGCCGGGGCGGCGGACGTGAGCGGCGAGCTGCGCAGCAGCGACTCGAGGTCCCGCGCCGCCACGCGCACGTTGCCGCTCAGCTCGCGGAAGGCGATCTCCTCCTCGGCCCACTGCTCCTGCAGCCGGTCGCGGCGCGCGGCGGCGGCCTCCTCGCGCGCGGTCAGCTCGCGCAGCTCCGCCTCCAGGGCCGCCTGCCGCGCCTCCAGGCTGTCGACCACGGCGGTCAGGCGCGCGCGGTCCTGCAGGATCCGCTGCCGGATCTCGGCGGCCTCCTGCTCGGCGCGCTGGCGGTCGGCCTCGGCCTGCCGCTGGGCGCGGCGGATGTCCTGGGCGGCGGCGGGGTCGACGGCGAGGATGGCGGCGAGGGTGGCGGCCAGGATGGTGGCCAGCACGGTGGCCGCGATGGCGGTCCGGACAGCCGCCGGCCTGGCGGTGCCGGCGGCCGGCGCCGCGCGTCGGGTGCGGATCATGCTCATGGCGTCACCGTCCCCAGCGGCAAGGGCAGCACGCCCAGCGGCCGGCGGCGCGTGGCCATCTCCACGGCGCGGCGGATGCCGTCCAGGGCGTCGCCGTCCAGGGGCACGAACGCCGCGGCGGCCGGGTCCCAGGCTCCGCCGCGGCTCATGTCCGGGGTGAGCCAGAACAGCCCCAGGCGGCCGACCATGAGCAGGTCGGCGGTGATCTCCTCGCCGGCCACCGGGATCCGGTCCTGATACACCTCCAGGGCGCCCCCGTACCGCGCCTCGATGAGCACGGCCTCCAGGGTGCGGCGCAGCTTGTCCG
>JAASSM010000119.1 GCA_021767885.1 bacterium
CCTCGAGGTCGTACGCCCAGGTGTAGCTCAGGGGGATGGGCACCGGATCCCAGTCGCGGCCGTCCCAGTGCCAGACGTGGTCGTCGGAGTGGACCCAGACGTCGTCGTGGCCGGTGCCGTCGACGCCGATGATGCGCTCGTCGCGGTCGAACGCGTGGCTGGTGACGTGCTGGCCGTCGTGGTGCAGGACGGTGCCGTCGCTGCCCACGGCCCAGACGTCGTCGCTGTCCAGGGCCCAGACGTCGTCCAGATCGGCCACGGTCACCTCGGGGTAGACGCGGGTCCAGTCGCCGATGGTCAGGGGGTCCTCGGGCGCGGAGAACGGCGAGGTGGGCCGGGCGGTCTGCTCGCTGCAGCCGGCGGCGAGCCACGCCACCAGGGCGAGGCCGAGGGCGGCCGGGATCGGGCCGGCGAGGAGCGTCGGGCGGCGCACGGGCGCGAGGTCTCCGGGGCTGGAGGCGGGGCTTCTCCCTGGCGATGAAGTCTAGCGCCCCGGCGCCGGGGAATCAACGGTACCCGGTGGCCACGGCGAACACCAGGAACGCCGCCGAGAGCAGCAGGAGCTGGCCGAAGAGCGGCAGCATGAAGCGCAGCCAGCGGCCGTAGGGCACGCGCGCCAGACCGAGCATGGCCATGAGGATGCCGCTGGTGGGGATCACGGTGTTGCTGAAGCCGTCGCCGCAGGTGAAGGCGAAGACCGCCACCTGGCGGGGCAGGCCGATGATGTCGGCCAGCGGCGCCATCAGGGGCATGGAGACCGCGGCCTGGCCCGAGCCGCTGGGGATGAAGAGGTTCAGCACCGACTGGAAGGCGAGCATGCCCAGGGCGGCCACGTAGCGTGGGACCTGCTCGAGCAGGACGGCGGTGCCGTGGACCACGGTGTCGATGATCAGGCCGTCCTCCAGGACCACGGCGATGCCGCGGGCGAAGCCCACCACCAGGGCGGCCACCACCATGTCCTGGCAGCCCTTGACGAAGGCCCGGGCGGTCTGGTCGATGCTCAGCCGCGCCAGGGCGGCGGCGATGATGCCGGTCAGCAGGAAGCCGGCGCCCATCTCCGGCATCCACCAGTGGAAGCGCTGCACCGCGAAGACGATGAACGCGAAGATGGCCGCGCCGATCACCAGGATGGCCAGGTGGTGGCGGCGGAAGTCGGCGCCGGCGGCCGGCGGGTGCGGGTCCGCGCCGGTGGGCGCCTCCTGCCAGGCCTCGGGCACGTCGGCCACCAGGCTGCGGGCGGGGTCGCGGCGGATGCGGGCGCCGTAGCGCAGGACGTAGACCACGGCCACGGCCAGGGCGCAGACCAGGAAGACCAGCCGCAGGCCGATGCCCGAGTGCAGGGGCAGCTCGGCGATGCCCTGGGCCACGCTCACGGTGAAGGGGTTGGTGGTGGAGGCGGCGAAGCCCACCTGGCCGGCCACCTCCACCATGGCCACGCCGAAGATGGCGTCGTAGCCCAGGCGGCGGGCCACCAGGACGAACACCGGCACCAGGGGGATGAACTCCTCGCCCATGCCCAGGGTGGAGCCGCCGGCGGCCAGGGCGGCCATCACCGCGATGGTGAGCCAGGCGCGGCGGTGCTGCAGGCGGTCCACCAGCCGGCCCACCGAGGCGGTGACCACGCCGGTGCGCTCGAGGATGCCGAACACGCCGCCGACGATGAAGATGAAGAAGATGATGTCCGCCGCGGCCTCCATGCCGCGGGGGATGGCGGCGAGGTAGCCCAGCAGGCCGACGGGGGTGGCGCGGCCGGCGTGGTCGTCCTCCAGCAGGGCGGCCTGCAGGGAGTAGTGCTTGGGGATGGGCTCGAAGGTGCCGGGGACCACCAGGGTGCGGGTGCGGCCCTCGACGGTGCGGGTCTCGCGCTCGTACTCGCCCGAGGGGACCACCCAGGTGGCCGCCGCGCAGACCAGGATCACCAGCGACAGCAGGACGAAGACGTGGGGGACGCGCAGGCGGGGGCGGGGCATGGGGGTCCTTTCCGCGGCGGGCTGGGCTGGCGGTCCACGGGGCGGGGCTCGGGTCGGCGGCGTCACCGGGGTCGCGGGATGGTACCGGGGGGGACGGGGCGGTGCAAGGGTGCGAGCCGGGAGGACGACCACGCCGGCGGGAGGAGGACCACGCCGTCCCGCACCCCGCGGGCCGATGCCGATGGTGCAGCGTGGCCCGCGGCGACCCGGATCGCGTCGTCTCTAGATGGTCGCCAGGGTGGCGTCCGACGCGGGGGGCGCCGCCGCGCGGGCGAAGGGCGCCAGGTCCGCCGACGAGACGGCCAGCGGCAGCGAGGGCGCCGCGGCCAGGGGCGTGGCGGCCAGGCCGGCGGGCGGGCCGATCACCGCCACCGGAGCCGACCGGGCGGCCAGCAGACGGCCGAGCCGATCCAGCTGGTCGGGGCGCAGGCTGGCCGGCTCGAGGATCACGAGGGCGACCGCCCCGGCCCCCTCCTCGCCCCCTGCCTCGCCGAGGTACTGCCGCATGCTCACCGGCTCCCAGCCGTGGATGCCCAGGGCGCCGTCCAGCCAGGTCGCATGGGCGGCGTCGCCGCCCAGGTAGACGTACCGGGCCACCGGCCCGGCGGCGGCCGGTGCCGCCGTGTCGAGGCAGCGTGGGGCCACGTCGGCGTCGATGCCGGCCATCGCCAGGAACGCCTCGGTGCGCTGGACCTCCTGGCAGGTCTGCGCGAGGAGGTCCTCGCTCGCGGCCAGATCGATGCCCAGGGCGCCGGCCAGGACGGCGAGGTCGGGCTGGTCGGCGGGCGGCTCGCAGGAGCGGTCCAGCGCGCGGGCCATCTGGTCGGCCAGCATCACCGTGGGCGTGAGCAGGGTCGCGTCCTGGCGCCACTGCGAGGGGTGGTGGTGGGAGCGGATGACGTGGGCCAGCCGGGTGGGCAGGTGCCAGTGCTGCACGATCTTCTGGCCGGCGCGCGTGTGGGCCATGCCCACGGTGCGGGCCTCGGCCTCGAGGAGGTCGTCCGCCGCCACGCCGCGCAGCTGCCGCTCGTAGCCGGGCGCGACGGTCTCGAGCACCAGGCGACCGAGGTCATGGAGCAGGCCGGCCACGAAGGCCTCTTCCGGTTCCACCCGACCGCCCTGACGGGCGAGGTTGCGGGCGCCGGCGGCCACGTAGATGGCGTGGCGCCAGAAGTCGGTCAGATCGGTCCCCGCGGCGGCGCGGCGCAGGGTCTGGGCCATGCCCAGGCCCAGGGCCAGGCTGCGGATGGCGGAGAATCCCAGCAGCACCACGGCGCGCGAGACCGACCCCACCTGCCCGGAGCGGCCATAGAAGGAGCTGTTGGCGAGCTTGAGGACCCGTGCGGCCAGGGCCTGGTCGGAGGCCAGGACGCGGGTCACGTCGTCGGCGGAGGAGCTGTCTCGCTGCATGAGTTCCATGAGCCGGTGCGCCACGAGGGGCAGGGCTGGCAGGGTCTTGATCCTCTTCAGCACCAGGTCTTCGCTCAACGCGCAACTCCTGCCGGACGAGGGGCGGGACGGGCACCGGCCGGGCGGGCCGCCGACCGTCCACCCATCGGCCGGGTGGTCCCGCGACTTGAGGACGCCCCCGGGTTGACGCGTCCTGGCAACCCGGTTTCAATCGCTGCGTATCACCGCCCGACCCCGGAATCCGACCCCCTCCAGGAGGCTCCATCGTGAACGTGGTGACCCGTGTCCGCGCGTCCGGCGCCGTCCCGGCGCTCGCGGCCGTCCCGGCCGTCGTGGCCGTCCTGGCCGCCCTGTGGCTGGCCTGGCTGGCCCCCCGGCCCGCCGCCGCCCTGCCGGCCGACGAGCCGGCCCGCCTGCTGCACCTGGCCGACGTCTCGGCCGAGCACATCGTCTTCACCTACGAGGGCGACCTCTGGCTCGTCGGCCGCGCCGGTGGCGTGGCGCGCCGGCTGACCACCGGCCACGGCGCCGAGCGGCACGCCCACTTCTCGCCAGACGGCCAGTGGATCGCCTTCACCGGCCAGTACGACGGCGCCGACGACGTCTACGTCATGCCCACCCCGGGCGGCGAGCCGCGGCGCCTGACCTTCCACCCCGGCGGCGACCAGGTGATCGACTGGCATCCCGACGGCGAGCACGTCCTCTTCCGCTCCTCGCGGCACCACCCGGTGGGCGAGACGGAGTTCTTCCTGGTGCCCGTGGCGGGCGGACTGCCCACGCGCGTCCCCACCGATCGCGGCGCCCTGGCCAGCTACTCGCCCGACGGCACGCGCCTGGTCTACAACCGCATCCCACGGGAGAACCGCACCTGGAAGCGCTACGAGGGCGGCATGGCGCAGGATCTGTGGCTGGCCGACCTCTCCGCCGGCACCTTCGCCCGGCTGACCACGTGGACCGGCACCGACAACTACCCCATGTGGATCGGCGATCGCGTCTACTTCGCCAGCGACCGCGAGGACGGCACCCTCAACCTCTACGCGCTGGATCCCGCGCGGCCCGACGCCGCGCCGGTGCGCCTGACCCGCTACGACACGTACGACGTGCGGTACCCCGCGGCCGGCCCCGGCGCCATCGTCTTCCAGCACGAGGAACTGCTGCACCTGCTGGACCTGGCCACCGGGCAGGTCTCGCCCGTTCCCGTGGAGATCCGCAGCGACCGCGTGGCCATGCGGCCGGAGCTGGTGGCGGTGGCGCCGGCGACGGGCAGCTTCGGGCTCGATCCCGACGGCGAGCGCCTGCTCCTGGAGGCGCGCGGCGAGATCCTCGACGTCCCCGTGGCGGAGGGCGGCCGCTGGCGCAACCTCACCGGCACCGCGGGCAGCCGCGAGAAGAACGCCGCGTGGTCGCCGGACGGCTCGCAGGTGGCCTTCGTCAGCGATCGCACCGGCGACGAGCAGATCTTCGTCGTGCCCGCCGGCGGCGGCGCGTGGCGCCAGCTCACCGACGGCGAGTTCGGCATGATCCTGCCGCCGGCGTGGTCGCCCGATGGCCAGTGGCTGCTCTTCGGCGACAAGTTCATGCGCCTGAACCTGCTGGCGGTGGACTCGGGCGAGGTGACGGTGATCGCCCGGGGCGAGTACGACGACGCCTGGGAGCGCTGGGGCATCCTCGACTACGTGTGGTCGCCGGACTCCCGCTGGATCGCCTACACCGAGAACACCGCCAACATGCACGAGGTGATCACCCTCTACGACGTCAAGGAGCGCGAGCACCATGCGGTGACCGATCCGCTGTTCACGAGCTGGTCGCCCAGCTTCTCGCCCGACGGCCAGTACCTCTGGTTCCTGAGCAACCGCACCTTCGAACCGGTCATGGGCCGCGTGGACCAGAACCACGTCTTCCTGGACCTCGCGCGCCCCTACCTGGTGCTGCTGCAGGACGACGTGCGCGCCCCCTTCGATCCGGGCGCCGCGGCGGACGGGGCCGCGGAGAACGAGGACGACGGCGACGACGACGGCGACGACGACGTCCGCGTGGAGATCGCCACCGACGGCCTCGGGCGGCGGATCGTCCCGGCGGCGGGCTGCGAGGCCGGCAACTGGTTCCGCCTCGAGGCCATCGCGGACGGATGCATGCTCCTGCGCCGCGACGAGCCCGTGTTCCTCAAGTACCAGAACGTGGACGACCGCACCACCGACACCGACCTGACCCTCTTCAAGTACACCATCGCCGGCGAGGACCTGCTGAAGCTGGGCGACGGGGTGACCAACTATCACCTGGCGCCCGGCGGCGAACAGATGGTGATCCGGCAGGGGTCGTCCTACGTGGTCCACACCGCCGGCGCCGGCTTCGAGCAGGCCGGCAAGACGGTGGACCTGGCGGACGTGCGCCTGACCGTGGACCGGGACCAGGAGTACCGGCAGATCTTCGACGAGGCCTGGCGCGTCCAGCGCGACTGGTTCTACGACCCCGGCATGCACGGTGTCGACTGGCAGGCCATCCGCGAGAAGTACGCGCGGTTCCTGCCCTGGGCGGGCCATCGCGACGATCTGCGGTACCTCATCGGGGAGATGATCGCCGAGCTGAACATCGGGCACACCTACGTCTTCGGCGGGGATTACCAGGGCGGGCCCACCCGCGTGGACACCGGGCTGCTGGGCGCCGACCTGGCGCTGGACGCGGAGGCGGGGCGCTACCGCCTGGCGCGCATCCTGCCGGGCTGGGCGCACCTGGACGGGCCGGTCTCGCCGCTGGCGGCGCCCGGCGTGGGCGTGCGCGAGGGGCAGTACCTGCTGAGCATCGACGGCACCGAGCTCACCGCCGGCACCAACCCGTACGCCGTCCTGGTGGACCGCGCGGGCGACCTGGTGACCCTGCGCGTGGCCGACCGGCCGGGCGACCGCGGCCGCGAGGTGACCGTGCAGGCCCTGCACGGCGAGCGCGGCCTGCGCTACCGCGCCTGGGTGGAGGCCAACCGCGCGCGGGTGCTGGAGCTGTCCGGCGGCCGGGTGGGCTA
>JAASSM010000120.1 GCA_021767885.1 bacterium
CAGCTCGTGGAGCGGGTCCCCGCCCGACGCCCCATCGGCTCGTGGCAGCGCCTGCCTCCGGATGGGTCGCCACGGGTGTTGCGCGGGGTCCGCAGCTTCATCCTGCGGCAGCAGACCGCCGCCGGCAATCTCTATCTCATGGCCGATCTGGCCTCGCGGGCCGAGTTCGAGTCCCTGCGGGACCCGGGGTGGGATCTGACCCTGGCCGAGCAGTCGCTGCCCCGGGACATCGGCAAGCGCGAGACCCTCGAGGGTGGGGCCGCCATCCGCCGCCTGACCTCGTACCTGCTGCGTTGCGAGCACGACCTCGAGTTGCTCGTGCCCGGGCCGGACGACCTCGTCCACGCCGGCAACGCCGTGGTCCTCGGTCGCGAGCGCGAGGACGACCGCGAGTTCCTGGTCGTCAGCCTGGACCTGGATCAGGACCAGCGGGCCGCCATCGATGCGGGCGTGGAGGTGGAGGGCGCCTTCGGCGCCGCCGGGCGCGTCTTCCGCTTCCGCTCGCGCTGCGACGGCCCGCGGCCGCTGGACCTCGAGGGCCTGGCCACGCTGCCCTGCGTGCGCCTGGAGGTGCCCGCGCGCTACGTCCTGGATCAGCGGCGGCGCTACTTCCGCGTCCAGCCCCAGGACGCCCTGTCCGGCCACCTGGTCTGCCTGCCGCCCGAGGCGGTGGCCCGGCCCAGCGAGGACCCCTACGGACGGCGGGCCCGGCCGGACACCGGCCCGCCCGCCGACGCGGAGACCGTGGAGGTGGTGGACCTCAGCTTCTCCGGCGCCGGCGTGCTGGTGCCGGCCCCGGCGCCGCAGGGCCTGGCCCGCGACGGCCTGGTGCGGCTCTGGCTGCACGGCACCGGCTTCTCGCAGCCGGCCATGGTCACCGGCCTGGTGCGGCGCTGCGAGCTGCAGCCCTGCGGCCGCGGTCGCCAGCGCGTGAGCCTGGGCCTGGAGTTCGTCATGCGTGGCCCCGACGACCGCCAGGGGACGCAGCAGGTCCGCCAGTACGTCATGGCTCAACAGCGATCGCTGCTCGCCAGCCGGAGCGCGCAGCAGGAACCCGCGCCGGCGACAGGGCACGTGTCTTGATCGGAACCTCCCGCGTGAAGACCGAACGCCACTGATCGCCACCCAGGTGCCCTTCCGTCCGAACCGGCCGCGCATCTTGCCTGGCCACCGATCGCGACGGATGCAAAACGCAACCCGACGAGGGACCGATGGACGTCATGAAGCCTTGCCCCCGGATCCTGCACGCCGCCCTGGTGCTCATCGCCCTCGGCGCCCTGACCACCTCGGCGGCCGCGTTCGACGAGCTCGAGATCACCGTGGTCGACCCGCACCTCGTGAGCGGCCGGCCGGCCGTGACCGTGAACACGGAGTTCAGCGTGCGCGTGCGCGCGGTCAACGCCGACGGGACCACGGACGTCAACGCGGACTTCATCAACGCCACCCTGCGATCGCCCAACGTGGCGGCCGACCTGCCGCCCGCAGCCTACCTGCAGAACGGCGAGCGCCAGTTCGACGGCGTGCGGTTCCTGGCCTCCGGCATGGGGGTGCGCCTGGAGGTCTTCGACGCGGACGACACCTCCGTGCCCGCCGCCGAGGTGGTGATCGACTGCTACGATCCGGTGGACCGCTTCGTGGTCTCGGTGCCCTCGGGCACCAAGTACGTCGATCAGGCCATCGACGTGACGCTGACCGCCCTGGATGCGGGCGGCGGCACCGTGCTCAATTTCCGCGATGACGTGGTCCTCGCCGCGGCCGTGGGCCACTTCTCCACCGGCCCGACCATCACCGTGCCCGGCCACTCCTTCGCCGGCGGCACCACCACGCTGCCGGTCACCTTCTGGGGCACCGATCCGGTGACTCGCGAGAACGAGCTCACCGCCACCGGCACCGTGGTCTATCAGGGTCAGACGGTCCCGGCCAGCGGCCAGGCCACCGTGGCACCCCTGCTGCCGGGCGCCCTGGCCGGCGTCGTGCTCCTGCTGCCGGGCGAGCAGCTCACGCCCGGCGTCAGTCCCGGCAAGACCGGCACGCCCAACAGCCAGACCTCCGGCTCCACCTTCGGCGGCTCGCGGATCTACGCCACCGATCAGCACTGGAACCCGGTCAGCAGCGGGCCCTATCCCACCATCGCCTGGTCCAGCGACGACCCCGATCCCGGCGTGGTCCTGCCGCCGGCCGCGGCCATGGGCGACAACCCCGAGACCAGCTACGATCTGACGCTGATCCGTTCCGGCACCACGCGCGTGACCGCCACCGCCAGCGGCGCCGTCAGCGGCACCAGCCGCTCCGACGTGGTGATCAATCCCGAGGGTCTGGATCACTTCGAGTTCGACACCGGCATCTGGAACCCGGACGACGTCCAGGTCACCACCATCCCGTTCAACATCCGCGTCATCGCCCGCGACAGCAACGGCAACGTCTTCCCCCTCAACGGCCAGGTCTCGCTGCGCGTGCGCATCGGTGCCAGCGACGAGAGCGCCGAGTACATCATCACCAACAACGCCACCTTCACCAACGGCCAGCTCGACGCCCTGGTGCAGGTGACCAAGCGCGGCTTCTCGGCGCGGATCATCGTCGACAGCGGCGTGGTTGGCGAATCGCCCAGCTTCCAGGTCAACAGCGGCCCCTGCGAGAAGATCCTCTTCACCTTCCCGGGCGAGGAGTGGACTCCGGGCCTGAACGATCCCGACTTCAGCGGCAACAACGGCACGCCCAACGCGGTGACCGCCGGCCAGATCATCGACCCGGTCACCATCCGGCCGGTGGACCGCTACAACAACCTGGCGCCCGGCGCCCGCAACGTGACCATCAGCTGCCCCACCGGCTACTTCGAGCTGCCGGACTACCCGGGCAACACGGTGTCGATCAGCAACCCCACCGACATCCGTGTCGCCCTGCGGACCGCCTCCAGCGCCCAGGTCCTGCGCGCGGTGAGCAGCGGCCTGGATCCCAATGATTCCGGACCGGTGAGCGTCTCGCCCGCCGGCTGGCAGCGCCTGGTGGTGCAGGCGCCCGGCGAGACCCTGGCGCCGGGCATCTTCGACGGCATCGAGGACGACGGCAAGCTCGGCGACCCCGGCACCCAGGATGCCGGCGTGCCCTTCGACGTCCGCGTCTACGCCACCGACCAGTACTGGAACCCCGTCAGCGACAGCTCGCCCGCGCTGCCCATGGACGTGGACTTCTCCAGCAGCGACCCCGCGGCCGTCCTGCCGGGCAACCCCCAGCAGCTCAACGACAACCTGGGCGACTTCCAGGTGGCCCTGGTCACCCTGGCCGATCCCAACCGCCAGACCGTCGAGGTGACCGACCGGCTCACCGGCCGCTCCGCCTACGCCACCATCCCCGTGCGGGCCGGCGTGATCGACCACTTCGACATCGGCATCAACAGCCGCTCGAACCCCACGCCGAACGACGTCCTCGACCCCATCCCCGACCACGGGGCGGGCAGCTCCCTGCCCAACGTGACGGTGATCGCTCGCGACATCTTCGGCAACCACATCAACGACTACGCCGAGGACGTCACCCTGTACGTCAACCACGGCAGCGGCATCCTGACGCCCACCTCGGTCAGCCTGGCCGCCGGCATGGGCAGTGGCGGCTTCCAGGGCGCCTGGCGCGGCCCCATCCAGATCACCCGCGCCGGCCAGGACGTCCGCCTGTTCGTCCGCGAGGAGACCTACGCCCTGACCGACAGCAGCAACACGTTCGACGTCTTCGCCGACGCCCAGGACTACGCCGACCTGATCGTCCTCTTGCCGGGCGAGACCCACACGCCGGGCATCCCGCCGGGCAAGGTGGGCACCCCGGTGCCCGTGCAGGCCGGCGATCCGGTGCAGGCCCGCGTCCTGGCCACCGACGCCTGGTTCAACCAGGTGCCGGCGCGGCCGCAGGTGCACTTCACCAGCAGCGACTTCTTCCAGATGATCACGCCCAACGATCAGGCGCTCGACACCGATGGCGCCGGCACCTTCGACCTCTACTTCAAGGCCGCCACCAGCCACGAGCTGGTCGCCGCCGACCTCATCGAGCCGGCGATCAACGACACCTCGCGGATCAACGTCACCGCCGGCGAGTTCGATCGCCTCATGCTCGTGCTGCCCGGCGAGACCCCGCAGCCCGGCGGTCCGCAGGCCGACGGCAAGATCGGCACCCCCACGCCGCAGACGGCGAGCCTGGAGTTCGACGTCCGTGTCCGCGGCGTGGACCAGTTCTGGAACCTGGTCGACACCGCCACCGAGCGCGTCAACCTGGCCAGCGACGACGACTCCATCACCCCCACCAACCCGCTGAACAACAACCAGCCCCTGGTGGGCGGCGAGCTGGTGATGCCCCTGTACCTGACCTCGCCGGGCTACGTGACCCTGGCCGCGACGGCCCTCGACCACACCGACATCACCGGCCAGTCCGCCACCCTCGAGGTGCAGCAGGGCGCCACCTACCACATCGACGTGCCGGCCACCGCCGCGGTGGGGCCACCGTCGACCTTCAGCATGACCATCAGCCTGGTGGACGAGAACGGCGACCCGCTGCCCACGGCCAACAACTGGGTCTCCATCGAGGCGCTCAAGGCCAACCTTGAGCCGGCCAGCAGCACCCTGCAGGTCACCAGCGCGCAGCTCGCGGCCGGGACCGTGACCATCGCTGGCCAGGCGTACGACACCGTCGAGGACATCGTCATCCGCATCACCGACATCTCCGGTCGGCAGAGCTACAGCTCCACCATCGCCATGATGCCCAATGGCCTGGAGTACGTGGTCGCGGTGAACACCGAGGACGTCCGCCGCGTGGGGCCCCCGGCCACCTTCCCGGTGAGCGTCCGCCTGCGCGACACCGATACCCACACCATCATCGACGACGACCGCCGCTTCAGCGTGGGCATCGAGACCGCCGCCGGAGGCCCGGGCCTCGGCGTGGTCGGCGTGACCAGCCAGCGCCTGGACGGCGGCACGGTCACCTTCCAGCAGAGCTACACCCGGGCGGAGAACATCTACGTCACCGTCACCGACAGCACCGGCCTGAGCGGATCGAGCCCCGTGTTCTCCCTGGTGGCCGACGGCTACAAGCGCCTGCAGCTCATCGCACCGGGCGAGACGGTCCAGGCCGGCATCCCGGCGTTCGAGGAGACGGGCAAGGACGGCACGCCGGCCGTCCAGCGCTCGGGCGAGCCCTTCCCGTTCACCGTGCGCGCCGTGGACCAGTACTGGAACCTGGCCGATTCCACCAGCGTGGGCACCCTGCGCCTGGTGGCCAGCGACGGCTCCTTCACCCAGGACGGCAACCCGGACCAGAACTACGTGCCGTTCGTCAACGGCCGGCGCACGTTCAACGGCTTCCTCACCGACGAGGGCACCGTGGCGATCACCGTCTACGACGAGGACGACCTCGGCAAGCCGTCGCAGTCCAGCTACATCCCCGTGGACCCGCCCTACGAGTACGAGATCACCGTCCCGGCCACCGCCTCCACCGGTCCGGTGCCGGGGTTCCAGATCACCGTCAAGCTCATCGATCCGGTCACCGGCAACGTGGTGCCCACCGCCCACAACCGGTTCCGCATGACGCCCCTGCTGCCCAACCAGGGCGCGGCCAACGGCGACCTCGGCATCACCGAGGCGCAGCTCATCGGCGGCGTCTGCGTCATCAACCAGCAGAGCTACTCCACGGTGGAGGACATCATCATCCGCGTGGACGACGACTACGGCCGCGAGGCGTTCTCCACGGTGATCGAGATGGACTCGGGCGGTCTCTACTACGCGGTGACCCTGCCCGATAGCGCCGTGGTGGGCCCGCCGGAGACCTTCCCCCTGACCGTCGAGCTCATCGACAGCAACACCGGTGAGCGGGTATCCACCCAGGACCGTCTGTTCGACGTCGCGGTGATGAGCGCCCAGACCGGCCTGCCCGGCGCCGGCCACCTCGAGGTGAGCCAGGGCATCCTGCAGGCGGGCTATCGCGAGATCGCCCAGGCCTACAGCCGCGCCGAGGACATCTTCGTGGTGGTCAGCGACACCACCGGCATCAGCGGCATCAGCAACACCTGCCGCATGCTCGCCGACGGGTTCAAGCGCATCCAGATCGTCGCGCCCGGCGAGCAGCCGGCGCCCGGCGGCCTGACCGGCACCGGCAAGTCCGGCGCGCCGCTCACCCAGCAGGCGGAGGTGCCCTTCACCATCACCGTGCGCGCGGTGGACCAGTACTGGAACCTGGTCTCCGACGTGGACGACGGCGCCATCGCCCTCTCGAGCAGCGGCGGCGCGCTGGACCTCGTGGACCCGGCCGACGCGGACGCGCCCTTC
>JAASSM010000121.1 GCA_021767885.1 bacterium
CCACCGGGTGACGGCCTCTTCGTGATCGCCACCGGCCTGTTCGCCGGCGAACCCCAGGGCGACGGCTTCAGCCTGCTGGTGGTGGAGCCCGACGGTGTCCTCGGCCGGGTGTGGCCAGAGGACCGCCGCGTCAGGGGGTAGCCCGGCCCCAGGCCATCTCGCGGTTGGCGGCCACCGCCCAGTCCTCGCGACCCACCGCGATCAGACCCAGCGACCATTCCTGGCCGAACACCGCGCATCCTGCCAGCACCGCCTCGCGCGCGGACTCGCCAGCGGCCATGCGCTCGTAGACCAGCCGGGCCATGGCGTGGCGGATGATCTCCTCGCCATGGCCGGTGCAGGCGACCGCCCCGGCCGGACCGGCGTAACAGCCGCACGCGTAGATGGGCACGTCGCCCACGCGGCCGTGCAGGGTGATGCTGGTGCCGCCGGTGGAGAGGGCGGCGGCGAAGCTGCCGTCGGCGGCCCGGGTCACCGCACCCACCGTGTCGCCCGGCGTGCGGTCCACCTCGCCCGGCCCCGCCGGCGGTGCCGTGGGCGGTGGCGTGGCGTAGTTCCAGGATTCGCGCCAGGCGAAGCCATCGTAGCCGCCACCGGCCTCGCCAGCGAGCAGCCGGGCGATGCGCTCGCGATTCTTGCGGACGGCATCGTCGCAGATGGGCACCTCGTCGGCGAATCCGCGGACGTGGGCGAAGCGGGTGGCGCCCTCGCCCACGAGCATGCGGTGCGGCGTGGCCAGGACCTCGCGCGCCACCAGCACGGGATTGAGGACGCGCTCGATGGCGGCCACGGCGGCGAAGCGCCCGGCCGAGGTCATCACCGCGGCATCCATCTGCACGGTGGCACCGTCGAGGCGGATGTTGGCGCCCGTGCCGGCGTTGAAGCGGCAGATGTCCTCGAGATGGACCACCGCGGCGCACGCGGCGTCCAGTGCGGCGGCGGCGCCCTTGCTGAAGGCCCCGGCCCCGGCCAGGGCCGCATCCTGGCAGTCGGACGACCACTCCGGCGGCGAGCCCACCCCGCCGTGGGTGATCACCACCGGCCCGGCCACCGGTCCGGAGGCCAGCGTGGGCGGCTCGGTGGCGGCGCCGGCGACGAGCGGACCGCCGAGGATGACGGCGAGAGCGAGGGTGGCGACACGGACGGCGGCGGGCATGATCACCTCCACGTGAGGGAACCGGGGTCGGACCGAGCGTGCCGCCGGCGGGCCCGGTCGTCAAGAGCGGGCCGGCGGATGGGCGGTGCCCCGTCCCGGTGGCGGATCACCACGCGCCCAGGTTGCGCAGCAGCAGCAGGGCCCCGATCACCCCCAGCAGCCCGCTGACCAGCCGCCGGAAGACTGCCTCGGAGATCTGCACGTGCACGCGCTGACCCAGCCATGCACCCAGCAGCGAGGCCGGCAGCACGGCCAGTCCCGACCACAGCCGCTCCCCGGTGATCAGACCCTGGGCGGAGTAGCTCGCCACCCGCAGCAGCGTCATGGCCACGAACACGGCCATGAGGTTGCCGCGGAAGCCGCCCTTGTCCAGGCCCGCGAGATGGTAGAAGACGATCAGCGGCGGGCCGCCGGTGCCGAACAGCCCGGTGAGCAGCCCGGAGACCAGTCCGGTGGGCGCGACCACCCAGCGCGGCCAGCGCACGCGGAAGCCGTCGCGCAGCAGCAGGAAGCCGGCGGACATGGTCACCAGGAACGCTCCCAGGGCCGAGAGCACCAGCGTGGGCGAGCCGGTCTTCAGCACGTGGGTGCCCAGGATCACGCCGGGGACCACGCCGCAGAGCAGGCCGCCGGTCTCCCGCCAGCGGATCAGCCGCCGGGAGGCGAAGGCCACGCCCAGCTCCGCTGGCAGCACCACCAGCAGGAGCAGGACCACGACGTCACGGATCTCGGGGAACACCAGGGCCAGCGTGCCCACGGCGATCAGACCGGAGCCGAAGCCGAAGACCACGTAGACCAGCTGCGCCACCAGGATCACGCTGCAGGCCGCGGCGTAGTGCCACCAGGTGTCGAAGATCAGGTCGGGCATGGGGCCAAGATGGCGCGTCGGCCGCCCGCGCACAACGCCGGAGCGGCGGGGCCTGGGCACGGCGCAGCCGGGGCGTTATCATGCGCCGCAGCCCGGCCGGCCCGGACCGCGGCCGTGGCGTGATCTTGACCTCGCACCCGGATCCAGGAGGACCCGATGAGCCGTCTCGAGACCTTCCGCGCCCATCGCGAGAAGATGAACGCCCGCCTGCTCGACTCCGGCACCACCACCACCCGGCGATTCTTCAACCTCGACGGGGCGGCCTACAGGGATGGCGCCCTGGACGCGCGCACCAAGGAACTCCTGGGCCTGGCGGCCAGCCTGGTCCTGCGCTGCGACGACTGCATCGCCTACCACGTGATCCGGGCCCTGGAAGAGGGGGCGGAAGAGGCGGCGATCATGGAGACGTTCGACATCGGGTTGATCGTGGGCGGGAGCATCGTGATCCCTCACCTGCGGAGGGGGCGCGAGCTGCTGGACGAGATCCTGGCCCAGGGCGGGGCGGAGGGCCCGGCGGACGGCCAGACCGGGGGGTCGGATCGCGGGTCCGCCCGCTAGTCGGGCGATCCGGCGGTCCCGCCGTCGCCCGTCTCGCCGGCCGGATCCTCCGGCGGCGCCGCCTGCCCGCTGGCGGCGAAGGCGGCGCTGTCGGCGGCATCGGCGGCCAGGGTGTCGGCCGCCACCGCGGCCGCCTCGGGGGTCCGGGGCACCAGGCGCATGTACATGCGGTAGCGGCTGAGGATCTCCTCCACGTAGCGGACGGTCTCGTCGCCGCGGTAGTAGCCGTGGCGCGTCTGATCGTACCACCGGCGCTGGGCCAGCCGGGGCAGCGTCTCGGACAGGCCGCTCTGCCAGCTGTTCGGATCGCGGTTGACGTCCATGGCCAGCCGCCGCGCGTCCGTCACGTGGCCGATGCCGGCGTGGTAGACGGCCAGGCTGAAGCGCAGACGCTCCAGGCTGTCCAGGTAGGCGAACCCGTCCCAGGTGGACTGCAGCAGGCGCAGGCCCGCGCGCAGGTTGGCCTCCGGCACGAACAGGCTGTCGGTCTGGGGGCCGGCCACGTGGGGCATCACCTGCATGAGGCCGCGCGCCCCGGCCTTGCTGACGGCCCGGGCATAGAAGCGCGACTCCTGGTAGATGAGCGCCGCCACCAGCCGCCAGTCGAGTCCGTGGCGCTCGGACTGCTCGCGGATCAGCTCGTCGTACCGGGAGATGCGTCCGCTCAGGTCCGGGCGGTCCTCCTCCTGCTGGAAGCGCCGGATGGAGCGGGGGTTGCGGAAGTAGCGGTCGTAGATGATGCCGTAGTCGCGGCTGCGCCGCTCGGTGCCGCCGGGCAGGAGCCGGAAGTTGTCGCGCAGGTAGGCGTTGAGCGCGGCCCGCAGCTGGGGGCTGTTGCGGCGCACCAGCCAGACCATGGCCTGCCGGTCGCCCACCGGCGGGCCCACCACCACCTCGCCGTCGAGGTAGGAGCGGACCGCCTCGACCACCGCGTCGTCGGCCACCGTGGCGGCCAGGTCGGCGCGCGAGACCCGGGCGATGAGCTCCTCCACCTCCACCAGGGGCAGCCCCGGCTGCACCGTCAGGTCCAGGTCCTCTTGCTCGCGCAGCCGGAGCAGCTCGCCGAGGTAGGGATCGTGGGCCGTCACGGTGAGCGTCAGGCCGGCGAGATCCTGCAGGCTGGTGGCCGGGGACGACCCCGGCGGACGCACCACCACCTTCTGCACGAAGCTCACCGGCCGGGTGGCGTCCACGTACTGGTCCAGCTCGGCGGTGAGCGTCAGGCCGGCGCAGATCACGTCGCCGGCGCCGCTGTTGAGCAGGCTGACCAGATCCTCGCCGGGCTCGGGCACCACGACCTCCACCGCCAGACCCTGCGGCCGCGCGAAGCGCTGGAACAGCTCGTAGTCGAAGCCGGCCTCGCCGCCACGGTGCACGAAGTAGCTGGTGGCGTTGTAGCGGGTGAGCATGCGGATGGTGCCGGCGGCGAGGATGGCGTCGAGGTCGCGCTCCACCGCCGGATTGGGGACGGCCGGGGCGAGACGCTCGGGCCCGCCATAGTGGCCGAAGTCCTCGATCCGCTCGCAACCTGCCGTCAGCAAGGCAGTTGCGGACAGGCCGGCCAGCACGGCGACCACCGCCCGGCGGGCCGGCCCACGGGAAAGGTGGCGATAAGGAGGAATCATGTGCATTTTCGTTCCCAGGTTCGGCTCCTCGCCTCGACACCTTCTCTACCACAACGGGCCACGCGGCGAAACAACGCGCTGTCGTCGGAAATTTCCACGGGTGAAAACCCCTCACGATTTTGATATAATCGCTCGACGTCAAGCATTCCGCGTACCAGCCGGCTCGTGATCCGAGGGCGCTTGCCCCAGCTCCGTGCTTCCGCCTCGCCCGGCCGATCACGTGCGGACGACCAAGTCACCGCCTTGCAAGGAGTTGCCATGAAGTTCAGGCTCATGATCGGGATCCTGGCCCTCGTCGCGCTCGGTTCCGGCGCCGCCCTCGCCGCCGTCGACAGCGCCGCCGAGTTCCTGCAGATCGTCCAGGAGCGCGTCGATCGCGGCGAGCTCAGCACCGAGGACGCCCTGCTCCTCAAGTTCCAGTACGCGTTCGACCGGGCCAAGCTGCCCGAGGACCTGCAGCCCACCGGCAAGGCGCCCATGAAGTGCGGCACGGTGCTGGTGCAGGAGTACCTCGGTCTGCGCGACGGCCTGCGCGGCGACGTGGTGGCCCAGATCGAGGCGTACCTCGCCCCGCCACAGGGTGGCGATCGCCTCAGCCACTACAGCCCCAGCGGCTTCTTCCGCATCAACTTCGCCACCTCCGGCGCCGATGCCGTCCCGCCCGGCGACGCCAACGACAACTTCATCCCCGACTACGTCGAGCACATCGCCGACTACCTGGACTACGCGCTGGACTTCGAGTGCAACCAGCTCGGCTTCGAGACCCCGCCGTTCCAGGCGGATGCGGCCTACATGTCCATCTACCTGGCCGACCTCGAGGGCGTCTACGGCTTCTGCCAGCCCCTGAGCTATCCGCCGGGCATGACCCGCATCACCATGGACAACGACTTCGTCGGCTATCCGCCCAACGACGACCCCGATGGCGACGCCCTGGGCGCGGCCAAGGTCACCGCCGCCCACGAGTTCAAGCACAGCACCCAGTACGCCGGCAGCCGCTGGAGCGAGAGTGGCTGGGTCGAGGTGGACGCCACCTGGATGGAGGAGATCGCCTACCCCGAGGTCAACGACTACCTCAACTACCTGAACTTCGGCAGCCCCATCGCCGATCCCGACGTGGCCCTCGACGGCGGCAGCACCGGGACCGGCAGCTACGACGACTGCGTCTGGCAGCACTACCAGAGCGAGCGCCACGGCGTGCAGTTCGTGGTGGACTTCTGGGAGCATCGCAAGACCCACACCTCCCAGCCGGTGATGGACTCCTACGAGGAGATCTTCCTGGATTACGGCATGGAGCTGACCCCGTCCTGGAACGAGTTCACCACCTGGAACTTCGCCACCGGCGCCCGCTTCCTCCTGGACGACGGCTACGCCGAGGCGGAGATCTACCCCGCGGGCAGCCCGCAGCGCACCATCTACAGCTACCCGAGCACCTACAACGGCTCGGTCACCCGCCTGGCGGCCAACTTCATCCGCTGCCTGTTCGTGGACGAGCCGGGCCAGAACCTGCGCGTGACCTTCGATGGTGACGACACCGCCCGCATGACCCTGGGCATCGTGGTCAACGAGAGCTACACCACCCATGCCGGCGCCATGTACACCGTGGATCTCGACGCCGACCACGACGTGGTGTTCGACGTGCCCTACGACCTGGGCGGCGTCTACTCGGTGGGCATCATCGTCGGCAACGCCAACAAGACCGGCACCAACCGGTCCTACAGCCTGCAGGTGGAGAAGGTGGACGCCGGCACCACCCCGGTGGGGGACGTGGTCCCGGCCTTCGCCATCACCGGCAACCATCCCAACCCGTTCAACCCGAGCACGAGCATCAAGTTCGCGCTGGCGGGCACCGCGGACACCGTGCTGGAGGTCTACGACGTCTCCGGCCGCAAGGTCCGCACCCTCCTCGACGCGACCCTGGGCGCGGGCGAGCACACCGTGCGCTGGAACGGCCAGGACGATGGCGGTCGTCCCCTGGCGTCCGGCACCTACGTCGCCCGGCTGAGCAGTGGCGGCCAGGTGACCAGCCACAAGCTGGTGCTGGCCAAGTAGCGCGTCCTCGCCGCGCGCTGCCCGTCGCGGGG